>JAYVOX010000760.1:0-3275 GCA_043757695.1 Schlesneria sp. | reverse complement strand
TGGGACGTGACCTTCAGCACGTACTTCACAGGACTGGCGACCGGAACAACGTGTACATGGCGTGCGATGATCCACGACTCGAAGGAAGCTCACGAGTCCCTCCGATTCGTGAACGCGCTGCGTCTCGATCTGACATCCGATGCACTCGGTCGCGCGACGGGAGGACCGCTGGTCGATGCCGCACGTTCGGGAACACGTCCGCACGACGCGAGACCACGCCACGTCTCGCGAGTCGGTCCCACGGATGAAGTGTTCGCCGAAGCGAAGCCGGTGCAGGTCGAGTTCGCATCCGACGAACCGAGTTCCTCGACCTTCCCTACGGCGGGAGCATCAACGCCACCGAGACCGATGCCGCCATCGCTTTCACCACCACCACCTCAGCCTGTGACAGGCTATGGCCTGCAGCGTCCGGCGCCCTCATTAACACCCCAGCCACGCCCGACCCGGCGACTGGCCGATGTGATCGAAGCGGAGACTCATCGCCCCCCTTCGTATCAAGGACTGTGGCTCACCGTGGGCTGCGTCACACTGGCGCTGGTCGCCTTCATCGTGGTCAAACTCGGAACTCCCGACAAACCGCGTGCCGGGGATGACGATCCGAAAGCAATCACGACTAAGCCCGATCAGCACGGCTCCACCCCAGCCGTTGCAGGAGCAAACGGCAACACAGGCAAGGCGACTCCACCGCCCGTCACTCCGTCCCCCAAGCCAAACACTCCGACAGCCCCCTCTGTCATCGCCGCCACGACTAAAACTCCGCTCGTCTCAACACCGGTCGAGGCCCCCAACAATCCTTCTGTTGCGACACCAGATTCCACCAACACCACCGCGAACACAGCCAAGCCAACTCCCCCCAAGCCCATCCCGCGCGAATGGATTTCCCTGCCGAATCCAGAGAAAAAAACAGTGGAGTTGCACAGCTTCGATGACGTGCCAGTCCCCGCACAACCGGGAAAGTACCTGCCGCGACCGACGATGGTACTGCTGAAGCCGAACTGGCTTCCCTATGTCGATAAGAAGCCGAGTGATTCACACAAGAAAAGTGAGAAGGCAGAACGCGCTGTCATGATGCCTGTTGCTACGGGTGATGAAGCGATTGCCCTATTCACGGTGACAGACATTTCACCACCGCAGGTGAAATACTGGCTGAAGTCACTGAACGACGAGCATGTGCGGTCGTTGGGTTGGTATCGCATTCGAATCCTGTCGGCCAAAGCGGGTGAGCCTGCTTTGAAGGACTTGGCGTTCGCAGAGTTTCCACTGACCATTGAGTCGTCGGAGCGTCATCTCAAGAAGTCGCAGCTGCGTTGGAAGTTGCCAACCAGTGCGCTGGTCAATGAACAACATCGGCCACAACTGGTACTGGATCGACTCACAATCGCGGTGGGCAATAAAGACTATGTCCTCGACGTTGGGAAGTCTGAGCCAAAGTCACAGTGGACATGTTCGTGCGAGAGTATCGCAGCACAGGCCATCGAGTCGCTCGACGTGAAGATCAAGTCCGATGCCAGCAAACTCAACATCACCATCGACGTGCTCGCGACCACGGATGGCCCCGCGATTGAAGTGAGTCTGAAAGGCAAATCTCCCTTCGTCTCCGCGATCAGAGAAAAACTACTGGATCGACTAAGCGATGAGAAAACTCATGTGGTCGATTTCATCGAGAAGATTGACGACAAACCGAAACGAGGATTCAAAGGCTTGTTCTTGAGCAATGAGGACAAGTCTGCTCAAAAACTCGATGACCTGCTGGAACAATGTTCGCTCGCAAACCCGTTGGCAGCGGCGAAGGCCGATGAGATCAAGCTGATCATTCAAGACGCTGCGAAGCGAGCGGACAGAGAGATCGCTGATGAGAAGACCGGCAAGAAGCGGCTGGAAGAACTCAAAGCGATCGCGGACAAATTGCCCGCACTGATCAAGTTGTATGGCTCTGTGGAACGCTATCACCCCATCGTCGATTCGCTCGACAACGTGCAGGTCGTCGCGGCTCGCCTCTATTACGAGCTGACTGGCAGGATGAAAGATGCCGCTGGTGAGTCGGTCACGATTACGGAAGTGGTCGATGTCGTGAACTTCGATGACACGCAGTCTGTGGATGCCAAGCCGAGCAAGAACCGAAACAACAAGAAGCGCGCAGACAAGTCGAAGGGGGCCAAACAATGACCGAGATTCAAAGGGTGGTCGATGAGTTGCGGTTCATGTTGATGCAGGAAGTGATCGACCAGACGGACGAGTTGGCCGCGTTGGTGCGTGCGTATTCGGATCGTTGTCGTGCTGCCAACCTGCGATTGCGGAAGTGCGATGAGTGTCTGAAGCAGGGGCTGAGGTCCGAAGCACTCCATCTGGCAGAAGCGACGCCGAACTTGCTCGATGTCGTCGCGGTCCTCGACTTCGCCGAACGGCCGCGCTTGATCGAGGTCGTCACGATGTACTTCTTCACGCCGCCCGAACCGCTCCTGCTCGAAGTGGCTGCGGCGGTGAATGAAGCCTATGCGCTCCAAGGGCCGCTGCAACAGTTGCTCGAATCGCACCGACTGATGGTGCTGGGACGTGGCTCGTTGTCACAGCGACTGCCGGTCCTGAGATCGCTCGCGAAACTCGATCCCGCCTCGGTCCATTGGGAGGCCGACGTGCGTGAGATGGAGCGGGCGCGGCTGGGTGAGATGGAATCCGAAGTTCGTACCGCCGCCGCGCGTAGCGACATGCCCGCGCTCCAAGCGCTGCTCGAGGAGACTCAGGCCGAAGGCTGGTGCGAAGAGATTCCGGCGACACTCTTGAAGAGCATCAAAGGGCGACTAACGCAGACGCAGCGCGTTCATGCCCGTGGACGGATGGAAGAGTTGGAGACGCTACTCCACGCGGCGTTCAACGCGCGCGATGTCGCGCAGGCTCGCGTGCTGCGCGACGAATGGAAGCGTGAGCTTCAGGCCGTGCCGCTTCCGCCGGGCGATCCGCTGCGCGAACGGGTCGCGCCGATTCTCAATTGGCTCGACGATGAAGACCGCACTTTGAAGATCGAGCAGGCGTACGCGAAAAGTGTCGCCGATATCGACCGTGCGGTCAGCAATCACGCGCTCTCGTTGGCCGACTTGAAGAAGCTGGGCCTCGACTTTGACCGCCAACAGAGTGGCCTGCCCAGAGAACACCAACGTAGCCTTCCTGAAGACCTCGAAGGGCGTTACCTCCAACGATTGGCCTCACAGGCGGCGAAGGAAGCGGGGCGTCGGCAGATGCTGATGGCGGCCAGCGTCGCAGGCATCGTGCTGGCCCTG
>JAYVOX010000759.1:0-3281 GCA_043757695.1 Schlesneria sp. | reverse complement strand
CACAACGGTGTTCGATTGGATGGAAATGAACGGGATCGATTCACGAGTTCCCTTCGACGGCAATGCCGAAGTTCAGACGATGACTCACGGGGCTGCGCAGATTCATGGGCCAGCGCAGCCAGCGGTTGGTACGAAGGCCGGGGCATGGATCGGCGGTCACACGAAGTTTTCTGTCGGGCGCGTCGGTCAGGCGGCTGAGTTCGATGGCCAGCGATCGTTCAACGCCGGTGACATCGGCGACTTTGGCGAGGACGAATCGTTCGTGATCTCCCTCTGGGTGAAGCCGCGCGGGCACGATGCCATGACGATCCTCGCACGCATGGATCACGACAACGCTTCGCGCGGGTACGAGCTGCGCGTTGAAACCACCGGCCGATTGCAGGCCCTGTTCTCCGGAAGGATTCTCGACGACCTGATTCGCATCGAGACGAAGCAGCCTTTGCCCGCCGATCAATGGTCGCACGTCTTCGTCTCGTATGACGGATCGAGCGCCGCTCGCGGTGTGGTCATGCGAGTCAACGGCGAAAGGTCAGATGTCTCCGTCATCACCGACCTGCTCAGCAATCCCATTCGCATCAAGCTGCCGCTCATCGTCGGAGGAGGTGGCAGCGCGAAGCCGTTCACAGGCGAGTTGGATGAACTCCGTCTCTATCGCGGTCGGTTGACCGATGACGCGGCACTGGCACTCGCGGCGGGAGACACGATCAACTCGATCATCGCTCGCGGATTGAACGACGATTCGCCGAAAGCTCACGTCGCCAAGCTGCGCGAGTTCTACCTGAACCTGCACGCCTCCGAGTCCGAACGCCGCGCGAGGCAGCTCGTATTGCAGACGCGCTCCGAGGACGAAAAGTATCTCGCGACGATCCCGACGACGATGGTGATGCAAGACGTGCCCGGCCTGCGCGAGACGCGCATCCTGACTCGCGGCGAATACAACAAGCCGGGTGAGGTCGTGTCTGCCGGAGTCCCAGCCGTGTTTAGATCGGTTGATGGTCGAGGGCTGAAGGTTGATGGTCAGCACAACCCGAACTCTCCACACGAACCTGTTCAGCCCGCGAAAGACGGCCTCCGTTCTTCAGCATCAACCCTCGACCATCAGCCCTCAACCCGCTTGGACCTCGCACATTGGCTCGTCGCCCCCGGCCATCCACTCACCGCGCGTGTCACTGTGAACCGCTTCTGGCAGATGCTGTTCGGCACGGGTCTCGTGAAGACGGCCGAAGACTTCGGTGTGCAAGGGGAGCAGCCGAGTCACCCGGAGTTGCTCGATTGGCTGGCGGTCGAGTTTGGCGGAAGCGCGGAACGCGCTGCCGAGAGTGACGAGCCTAAAGCCGCTGGCGGCGTCCCTCTGAACGCCAGTTCGCAATCCGGACTTCACGTTCCGCGATTCGACATCAAACGGACTCTTCGCCTCCTCATCACTTCGGCAACTTACCGTCAATTGGCTCGCGTCGATGAAGCCGCTGCGACACGCGATCCCGAGAACCGCTGGCTCGCGCGCGGACCTCGCTTCCGACTGACGGCCGAGATGATTCGCGATGCGGCTCTGGCCTCCAGTGGTCTGCTGGTTGAGTCACTCGGTGGCCCGAGCGTCAAGCCGTACCAACCGTCCGGCTTGTGGGAGGAGCTCAGCGCCGAGACCGTTCCCGGCCCGTTCTCCATCTACGTGCAAGATCACGGCGCGAGTCTCTATCGCCGCAGCCTGTACACGTTTCAAAAACGAACCGTGACGACACCCGGCCTCGCCATCTTCGATGCCTCCAGCCGAGACTTCTGCCGCGTGAAACTCCCGCGCACAAACACGCCACTGCAAGCTCTCAACCTGATGAACGACGTGACGTACTTGGAAGCGGCGCGAGTCCTCGCCGAACGAGCGATGCAAGAAGGCGGAACATCGTCGGCGTCGCGTCTCACGTGGGCCTTCCGCCGCGTGCTGTCTCGCTCGCCGAATGATGAGGAACTGAAGCGACTCGTCGAGGGTCACACCCGCCGCCTCAACCGCTTCCGCGCCGATCCCACGGCGGCCGCGAGTCTCCTGAACATCGGTGAAGCCCCGCGTGCCGAGCGACTCAATCCCGTCGAAACGGCTGCCCTCGCCGCGACCATCACCGTCATCCTGAACCTCGACGAAGCCGCCAATCGGTGATCGCGCCGTCCGTTGAGAAAGTCACCCGATGTGTCAGGGGCTGTGCATTGACTACGTCCGAGAGTGAAGAGTCGGTCGCGTCGTAGGGTGGGACCAGCTCGCTTCGAGCGCCGGCCCACCACTCCGCACGCGTTGGCCGCGAGACTGGTGGGCCGGCACGGCGAAGCGCCGCTGGTCCCACCCTACGGGTTGTCGGCCACTCTCGGACGTAGTGAATGCACAGCCCCTAAGCGAGGGACGCCTCAACCACGGGCGAGATCGCTCCCTTGATTGAAGTGATTCGGAGGCCGACTCGGGTTCTTCATCCGTGCTCCGGCCCTGCCATCCGTGCGATCACCTGCTCTGAAGGAAATTGCCGCACGGATGGCAGGGCCGGAGCACGGATGAACGCCAATGCCGCCCGTTGTGGCGGCAGTCTGACGGTGATGCGAAACCCGCGAGAAACAACCCCGTCGCTCACGCGGCGGGTGACTTCATCTCTGCCGTTTCAACAGCGCGTTACCCCACGTTGGCGAATGGCCAGTTCCCGTCGAGTGCTTCGCGCTGGAGCTGCGTGAGTTGAGCAATGCCTCGCGCCGCGAGGTCGAGCTGTTTGTCGAGCAGTTCACGCGAGAACGGCTGTCCCTCGGCGGTCCCCTGCACTTCGATGAACTGTCCGGCACCGGTCATCACCACGTTGAGATCGACTTCGGCGCGGCTGTCTTCGCTGTAGTCGAGATCGAGAATCGGCACGCCCTCAAACACGCCGACGCTGATCGCCGCGATGCTTTGCTTGAGGACCGGTCGATCGGTGAGAAGTTCCTGTTTGATCGAGGCGATGGCGTCGCAGAGAGCGATGAACCCGCCAGTGATGCTCAGCGTGCGCGTCCCCCCATCTGCTTCGAGGACATCGCAATCGACGGTGATCGTGCGACCGCCCAATGCCGCGAAATCGACCGCCGCCCGCAGGCTGCGACCGATCAATCGTTGAATCTCGGTCGAGCGTCCGTCCATCTTCTCTCGCTCGCGTTTCTTCCTCGGCACGGTGCTTCCCGGCAGCATCGAGTACTCGGCGGTGAGCCATCCCACCGCTTCGGCCGGATTCGCTGCCGCCTTCCACGGTGGCAACGTGCTGTCGATGCTGGCCGTGCAA
>JAYVOX010000758.1:0-3285 GCA_043757695.1 Schlesneria sp. | reverse complement strand
GGGCTTGGCCATGGACCTGAATCAGGCGTCGAAGGCCGAGGAACTGTATCAACGCAGTCTGAAGATTCGTCAGACCAAGAATGGTGCCGACCATCCCGAGGTGGCTCAGACGTTCAACAACATGGGTTTCTTTCACGCCAAACTTGGGGAGTGGACTGCGGCGGCGAGTGACTTCGATCACTCACGCCGCATCGTGCGCAGGCACGTCAGTCAGATTCTGCCCGCGCTGTCCGAAGCCGACCAGTTGACGTTCCTGAAGGTGACCGACGAGAACTACCTGCACGGCGCGCTGTCGCTGGCATTGCTGCGCCGCGAAGACCCGGCCATCGCCGAACTCTCCGCCGGTTGGGTACTGAACGCCAAGGGGATCGCCCAGCAGTCGGTCGCGCAGCGGATGATGCTGAACCTCGACCTGAACGATCCGGCCATCGGCCCGTCGGTCAAGAAGCTGCAAGAGATTCGCCGCGAACTGTCGCGTCTAACCGGTTCGGTGCCGAAGGGGGATGATGCTACGCGCATGCAGCGCATCGAACGGCTGCGCGAACAGGAGCAACAGCTTTCCACCGAAGTCGCACGCCTCAGCGGCCGACCGGTGCAGAACAGCCAGTGGGTGGAACTGGCCGACATCCGTCGCTCGCTGCCGTCGCAGGCCGTTCTCATCGAGATTTCCCGCTTTCGTCAGAGAGACTTCTCTGCCAAGCATGCGGACCCGAACAGGTGGCAGCCGCCACACTACGCCGCCTGGATCATCCCTGCGGCGGGTGAGGGGTCTGTGCGACTGATCGACCTCGGTGTCGCGGAGACCATCGAACGCGAAGTGCGAGTGGCACGGCAAGCGTTGGTGAAGGCCGCCGAGTTAATTCGGTCGGACGGAGAACCCGAGGCCGAACAGCAGTTGCTGGGGTCGCTCGGCGATGTGGCCCAAGTGGCGCTGAATCCGCTCCTCTCGCACATCGGTGAGGCGGACACGTTGATCCTCAGTCCCGATGCCTGCCTGTGGCTGATCCCGTGGTCCGCGTTGCCGCTCGCCGACAAGAGTTATGCCATCGAGAAATACAACATCACCTATGTGGTCAGCGGTCGCGATGTCATCCGGCACGACCTCGAGCCGCGACTGACCGCCCCCGTGGTCCTGGCCGATCCCGACTATGACTTGGGGGCCAACGAAGTCATCGCCGGCACCATGTCCATGCTGCGCGGGCTGTCCATCCTGCGCGGGCAGTCGCTCACGCGATCGGCCTCGAAAGTCAAACCGTCGATGGAGTTGCCATCGGTTCAGCGTCTGCCCGGCACAGCCAAAGAGGCGCAGGCGATTCTGCCCAAGCTCGAAAGCTACACCGGCAAGACTCCGCAGCGGCATCTGGAGAAAGACGCCTTGGAAGCCGTCGTGAAGTTCGTGCGGCAACCGCAGGTTCTGGTCCTCAGCACGCACGGGTTCTTCAATGACGATCCTGTGACGAGCGGCAGCGATGACGGAGATGGTTCCTCGGCCCGGCGCGGGAAGGCCCCGGAGAATCCGCTGCTGCGATGCGGCCTGTTGTTCGCCGGATGCAACTCGCGCCAGTTGTCCGCCATTCCGGACGCCGACGACGGAATCCTGACCGGATTGGAAGTGGCCGCGATTGACCTGCGCGGCACGGAGCTGGTTGTCCTCAGCGCATGTGAGACGGGACTTGGCGAAGTGCGGAACGGAGAAGGGGTCGCCGGTCTCAGACAGGCGTTTCAACTGGCGGGAGCCCGTTCGGTGATGGCCACACTGTGGCAGGTTCCCGATGTTCAGACGGCACGCCTGATGAGCGACTTCTTCACTCAACTGGCGTCGGGTCAGAGCCAGTCCGAATCCCTGCGTCAGGCTCAGTTGACGATGATCGAAGCGAGACGCAAACGCTCGGATGCCGCCCACCCATTCTTCTGGGCCGCCGTCACGCTGACCGGAACGCCGTAATTCTGAACGCTGCCGACCTTCGGCACTCTCCGGATACGGCCTCGCCTGTCGTTCGTCACCCGAAGACCTCGGTCACCACTTCGCCTTCGTTGACGTTCGGGGCGGCCTTGCAGGCGGTCGGGTGGCCGGGGTTGGAGCGTTTCGCGAAACCCCGGGGCATGGTCATCAGTGCAAAATCTTGGCGACTCGACTGCCTGCAAAGTGCCCACAAACGGTGCAAGCTACAAGAACAAGCAGTGCGAAGGTAACGAATGCGGCGTAGCGCCGAGTCGTCGGCCACGACGAAGTCAGCGGGCTGGCCAAGATGACAGCAGCGACGACGAGACTCCCGGCTGTGGTGAATGCTGTCGGCCAAGTGAAAGCATTGCGAACCTCGCCGACTGTCGCTGCGGTAGGGAAACCGCCCTCGTAGAAGCGGCCCTGAAGCCAGACGCCGAACAAGCCGCCGGCTGCGAGTACAGTACCCACCAGCAAAACGAACCAACATGCAGCTTTGTGTGTGTTGATTTTCACGGTGCGGGTAATGCCTCCTAACGACCAAGGTAACCCGGCGGCGGCTAGGTGTCTGTCCGGAAAGTCGAAGGCCATACCTTCCGTAGGGTGGGCACTGCCCACCATCAACGACCGATTGTGGTGGGCAGTGCCCACCCTGCGGGAATCCGGACAGACACCTAGCGACTTGGAAGACGAAATACGGGTGATCCGCCGCTCGGCTTGACTGAACTTGTTCGCCGATGCCTTTTTAGAAGTCATAGAACAACACGCAACTTCAACGATCAGTGCGATCAACTACAGCGTTTCTTGAATTCGCCGGTTGCCGTGTCGATCTCGATCTTGTCTCCGATTTCCACGAACGCGGAGACTTGGAGTTCGTGCTTCGTTTCCTTCAAGATCGCCGCTTTGGTGATCTTGCCCGAGGTATCGCCGCGCGTGGCTGGCTCGGTGTATTCCACTTCACGAATGATGACTTTCGGCAGGACGACCGAAATGGTACGGCCCTCGAAGAACGTCACTTCACAGACATCCGTCATGTCGGAGGTAATGTACTTTTCGAGGTCGGCCATGACCTCGGATTCAATCTCGTACTCGACGTATTCCGAATCGACGAACACGTGCATTGGCGGTGCGAAGTAGGAATAGGTGCAGTCCTTCTTGTCGAGCATGACCCCTTCCAGCTTTTCGTCCGCCTTGAAGATCAACTCCGAGATGCGGCTGGTGAACAAGTTCTTGGCACGCACCTTGACCACAGCTTGGTTGCGTCCCGACTTGTTGTATTGCGCCTTCAGCACCACGACGGGAGAATTCTCAACCATGATGACGTTGCCCGACTGAAGGTCGCC
>JAYVOX010000757.1:0-12336 GCA_043757695.1 Schlesneria sp. | reverse complement strand
TACGAGGACTCGATTACGTTGCAGTGTCTGCTCGTCATGACCGGCAACTTCTGGGACGCGACCCTGCTCCCGTGAGTCAGGACTCGCGCACAAGAACTCGGTGCTAGGTGTCTGTCCGGATACCCTCGTAGCGTGGGCTTCCAGCCCGCGATTCATCGAGAAAAAACACGGGCTGGAAGCCCATGCTACGGCTTTCCGGACAGCCTCTGAGTGATCTGACGGACTCTCACCCTGAATCAGGAGCGACCTGCCATGACGACGAACTTCGTGGAACGTGATTCCTCAAGACGTGACTTTCTCAGGGAGACGGTCCTCACGACAGCGGCCGGTTGGACGTTGTCGGTGAGCCAAGCCTTGCAAGCGGCCGAGGCCAGCGCGAGTGGCTTGCACATCGCGCCGTTTCGGTTCGATGTCACGCCGCCAATCGGGCACTCGTGCTGTGGCGGTTGGATCAAGCCGATTGAGATTGTCGATGATGCACTCGAAGCGGTCGGTGTGGTGTTGCTCGGCGCGGGGAAGCCGATCGTGTTGTGTGCGGTCGATTGGACGGGGCTGCTCAATGAGGCTCACGTCGAATGGCGGACGGCACTCGCCCAAGCAGCCGGAACGACGGCGGATCGCGTAGCCGTCCATTGCGTCCATCAGCACAACGCCCCGTTTGCGTGTCTTGAAGCGGAGCGGATCGTGCTGGCCGAGGGAGACCTGCCGCACATTGTGGACTTGGAATTCTTCCAGCGGTGCCTCGACACCGGTCGCGCGGCCGTCGAACGAGCGATCAAGCAGGCTCGACCGGTGACGCATGTCGGCTGGGGCCAAGGCCAGGTCGATCGCATTGCCTCGAACCGTCGCGTCGATCGCGATGAAGCCGGTCACGTCATCGCGATGCGCGGGAGTTCGTGCAAAGACGAGAAGTTGATCGCGTTGCCGGAAGGGATCATCGACCCGTTTCTGAAGACGGTCGCGTTCTTCGACGGGACGAAGAAGGTGGCGTCGCTGCACTACTACGCGACGCACCCGATGAGCTACTACGCCGATGGGCGAGCGACCAGTGACTTCGCGGGGTTGGCTCGCAAACAGAGACAGCAGGACGAACCCGATTGCACGCACATCTACTTCACCGGCTGTGCGGGCAACGTCTCGGCGGGCAAGTACAACGATGGCTCCACGGCGGTGCGACCCATCCTGACGAAGCGACTCTACGACGGCATCGTCGCGTCGGAAGCGAAGCTCGAACGGGCCGAGGTCAAGACGTTCGTGTGGAAGACCGCCGAAGTGTTGCCGCCGCCGCGAGCCTCGTTGCACGCCGCGATGATCGCGCAGCAGATCGCCACCAAAACGAACGCGGTCGTCAATCGCAACCGTCCGTCGTACATGCTCGCGTGGCTGCGACGTGTCGAGCAAACAATTCCGATCGTGCTGAGTTCGCTGCACATCGGTCCCGTCGCGCTGCTGCATCTTCCCGCCGAGTGCTTCATCGAATACCAGCTCCGCGCAGAGAGCCTCGCGAAGCAGAGCTTCGTCTGCACGGCGGCCTATGGAGACGGCGGGCCGTGGTACATCCCGGTCAAAGAGGAGTACCCGCACGGTGGCTACGAAGTCAGCGTCGCGTTCTGTGAACCGGAGATCGACGACGTACTGACTGAAGGAATGCGCCGCATCCTGCCGGGATGAACGAAGCCGTTGCTCAAGGTTGGTAGCCCTGTCGCTATTAGTAGCCCTGTCGCTCCGCGACAGGTAGCGCGAACGCAAATCGACCAGCGCGAACTCAAATCAACGTTGAATTGCAGACGCCGCTGATTCGTCATCGAACACTCACTCTGCAACGCGCTACCTGTCGCGGAGCGACAGGGCTACCTTGCAGAGCAGACTGCGTGACATGTTCCTTTACTCGTGACATGTTCCTCTGCTTGGGAGTCGCCCATGAGCGAGTGTGTCCGTGGGACACTTCGCTTGACCCTGAACGCTGGCCATCTCGCCGCTGACCGATACACTTTCCGACAACTTCGAGTCCCGCATCCGATGGGGATGACGCGACTCGTCCCGCCCGTTCCTCGCGCCTGGAGTCCCGCCATGAGAGTTCTCGCCACGTGTCTGTTCGCCGGAATTGTGTTCGCTCTAACCGCCGCTGCGGTCTCCGCCGCAGAGAAAGTCCCCGCCGTGTTGAATCAAAAAGTGAAGTCGATCAAAGGTGAAGAAGTCAATCTGGCCAAGTACCAAGGCAAAGTCTTGCTGGTCGTCAACGTGGCCACTAAGTGCGGAGCGACCCCGCAGTACGAGCAGCTTGAAGGCTTGAACGACAAGTACAAAGACAAGGGCTTGGCCGTTCTCGGTTTCCCCTGCAATCAATTCGGCACTCAGGAACCAGGGACCGAAGAAGAGATCGCGAAGTTCTGCAAGTCGAAATACGACGTGTCGTTCGACATGTTCGCCAAAATCGATGTCAACGGCGACAATGCCTCCCCGCTGTACAAGTCGCTCACGTCGGGTGCCAAGCCGTCCGGTGATGTGAAGTGGAACTTCGAGAAATTCCTGATCGGCCGCAACGGTGAGATCGTCGCGCGCTTCCCCACGAAGACGAAGCCCGATGCGCCCGAAGTCATTCAGGCCATCGAAGCCGAACTGGCCAAATCGGCGAAGTGATCCTACGAATTCTCGTTTGTGCCCCTCATCCAGCCCGGCGGACTTCCCACGCCGGGCTGCTGTTTTGCAGCGAACGGCCGGGATTTCCGCATCACCTGTAGGATGGGCACTCTTGCCCGTCCTGCTTTTTGCCTTCCAATTTTTGCCTTCCAACCGGACGGGCAGGAGTGCCCATCCTCCAGTGGCATTTCTGGCGACCACTCGCTCAAGAAGGATCGCTCGTGAGTTGGCTCTTCCCGTGGTTCGTAATCGTCTGTGCTGCGGGCTTCACCAAGCTGTCGTCGGCGGCGATGAACTGGTGGTTCGCGCATCGGCTCCCGAAGTGGATCATTGTGCTGACTCATCTCGTCAACGTTTCTCTGGTGATTGGTTTTGCAGTGCTGCTCGCCGCCGGTCCCGGTTCCAAGCTATTGCGAGCGCTCATCGCGAACGGCGCGGGCGAGCTGCTGTTGTTCACGTGGCTGCAACTCGCTGTGGCAATGATCGGCCTGAGCGTGCTCATCTGGTCTGCCGTGGAGTTTCAGCTCTACGCTCCCCCCGCGTGCCAACTCAGTTGCGAGACGACTCGGCTCGATCTGCGTCAGCGAGCGGGTGCTTCGTGGCGCGAGACGCTTGTCGGTGCTGGTCCGATGCGGCGTATCGCGCTCCTCCCCGGCAACGAACAGTTTTCGATCGAGGTCAGCACGAAGACGTATTCGTTGCCGAGACTCCCCGCTGCCTGGGATGGTTTGTCGCTGGTTCAACTGAGCGACCTGCACTTCCGAGGGGCCGTGACACGCGCGTACTTTGAGGCCGTGTGCGAACAAGCCGCCGCGCTCAAGCCCGATCTGTTCGTCTTCACCGGCGACCTGCTCGATGACCCGAGGTTGCTCGATTGGCTACCGACCACGCTCGGCAAACTCTCGGCACCGCTCGGCCAATTTTTCATCCTCGGCAATCACGATTGGTATCTCGACGTGCCGACCATTCGGCGCGAGTTTGAGCGTCTCAGTTGGACCG
This sequence comes from Schlesneria sp., assembly GCA_043757695.1. Taxonomy (GTDB): domain Bacteria; phylum Planctomycetota; class Planctomycetia; order Planctomycetales; family Planctomycetaceae; genus Schlesneria. Next base: position 8,697 of record JAYVOX010000757.1, on the reverse strand, counting down.
ATCTCGGTGGACGCAACGTCTCGCTCACTCGTCCTTCATCGCCACCGATCATCCTCAGTGGCGATGAGACCCCGTGGATGGGAACGCATCCCGATGCCAGCTCACCTTCCTCCGAGGCCTTCCGAATTCTGCTCAGCCACACGCCCGACAACATCGCGTGGGCGCGACGACACCAGATCGACCTGATGCTCTCGGGACATACGCATGGCGGTCAGATTCGGCTGCCAATCCTCGGCCCGGTCTACTCGCCCAGCCGCTCGGGTTGCCGCTACTCAGCAGGCGTCTTCTGGCTGGAACCGACGCTGTTCTACGTCTCGCGCGGCATCAGCGGACGCGAGCCGATTCGGTACAACTGCCCTCCTGAATTGACGAAGCTCGTCTTGCGTTCTCCCGACCCGGGAGCGACAAGCTCAACGTAATGCGAATGATTCACGCCCGACTCCAGCACCCATGTTGGGTTGCGGCAGAGTTGCGGCGCTTCATTAGAGATCATGGTCTTCGACTTCATTATTTTGCCCTCAATCATTTTGCTGGAAGTTCGAGTCAGCAAAATGATTGAGGGCAAAATGATGAAGAACAGAAGTCACCCGTCAACGCACGGACCCTGATTTCACGACTCAGAAATGTGTGTAGGAAAACCAGTCATCGCCAGCGAGTCGAGCGAGTACGACACCTTTGCGGCGCTAGGAACAAGAACCATGTTTCACGACTACACGCGACGAACCGCGTTGCAGATCGGTGGCCTCGGGATGCTGGGGCTGACGCTGCCGAAGCTGCTTCGCGCGAGTGAAGCTTCGCCCGCGAACGGACTCACGGAGAACGGCAGCGGAGCGAAGCTGGCCCGCGCCAAGTCGGTCATCTTTCTCTATCAGTTTGGTGGGCCGAGCCATCTCGATTCGTTCGACCCCAAGCCCGAGGCTCCGTCGGGAGTGCGCAGCCACTTTGACGTGATCGACACCGCCGCGCCGGGCATTCGCATCTGCGATCAGTTGCCGAAGATGGCCAAGGTGATGGACGAGGTCACGCTGGTGCGGACGGTGCATCACACGATGAAGAATCACAACTCGGCGGCGTACTACGCGCTGACCGGTCACGCACCGCCGCTCGACGACATTCGGCTGCGCGACTCGCAGGAGTTGTTTCCGGCGTATGGCTCGGTCGTGGACCGACTGGCTCCGAACTCGAACGGCATGCCGACGTTTGTCGCCTATCCGCACGTGCTGCGCGACGGTGAGATCACGCCGGGTCAGCACGCCAGCTTCCTCGGCAAGGCGCACGATCCGCTGCTCGTGACGAGTGACCCGAACGAGCGAGGCTTCTCGCTCCCCGAACTTTCCCTGCCGAGCGGCCTCACCGCCGAGCGACTTCAGAACCGGCGCGAGATGCAGCAACTCGTCAATCGCCAGTCGAAGCTGCTCGATTACTCCGCCGCCGCACGCGGGCTGGACGCCTACTACGAGAAGTCGCTGAGCATGTTGAACTCGTCCAAGGTGCGCGACGCCTTCAACCTGTCGGCCGAACCGCAGGCGATCCGCGACAAGTACGGACGGACCACCTACGGCCAGAGTTGTTTGTTGGCGAGGCGGCTTGTGGAGGCTGGCGTGAAGTTCGTGAACGTCTACTACTCAAAGAGCATCGGCGGGCGAACGAAGGAAGAGGGCTGGGACACTCACGGCTTCGACAACACGCGAATGTATCCGATCCTGAAGGACTATCACCTGCCGCTGACGGAGCAGACGCTGCCGACGCTCATCAGCGATCTGAAAGAGCGAGGGCTGTTGGACACCACGCTGATCGTCTGGATGGGCGAGTTCGGGCGGACTCCGAAAATCAACGACAACATCAGTCGAGACCACTGGCCGCAGTGTTACACGGCGCTGCTGGCCGGCGGCGGCGCGAAGCGAGGCTTCGTCTATGGCACCTCCGACAAGCAGGCCGCCTACCCCGACAAGGATCCCGTCCTGCTGGACGATCTCACCGCGACCGTCTTCGCCCTGCTGGGTCTCGACCCTGAGACCGAAGTCCGAGACAAGCTGAATCGCCCGTTGCCGATCTCAGCCGGCAAGATTGTTACGGGGATCATGGCGTAGGGTACCGTAGGATGGGCACTCTTGCCCGTCCGGTATTTCCAAGGTAGCCCTGTCGCTCCGCGACAGGTGGCGCGAGCGCGGGCCGGGCCTATGAGTTTCTCCGATACTGATTCGCGAATGGCGCGGTTGATTCATCTCGCTTCCTGTCGCGGAGCGACAGGGCTACCACCAATCAGCGACCGTACCCTGTCATCCGGCAACACAACAGACTCCTTTGCGGCTCGTTTTCTTTGCGGCTACACTCCGCACGCATTCCACGTTTTCACTCCCCATTCCAATCAGGCAACACACTCATGGCTTACTTCCCTGACGTTCCGAAGATTCAGTACGAAGGCCCCAAGAGCAAGAACCAACTCGCGTTCAAGCACTACGATCCCGAGCAGAAGGTGGAGGGGAAGAAGCTCAAGGATTTGATGCGCTACACGGTTTGCTACTGGCACACGTTTCGGGGGACCGGTAGCGATCCATTCGGCTCGGCCACGTTGCAGCGGCCGTGGGATGACGGAACCAATTCCGTGAAGAACGCCGTCAAGCGGGTCGATGCCGCGTTTGAATTCATTGAGAAGCTCGGCTGCCCGTTCTACGCCTTCCATGATCGCGACGTGGCTCCCGAAGGTGAGACGCTGACCGAAACGAACAAGAACCTCGACGCCGTGGTCAAGGCGCTGAAGGCGGCTCAGGAACGGACGGGCATCAAGCTGCTGTGGGGCACGGCCAACATGTTCTCTCACCCGCGCTTCATGCACGGCGCGGCGACGACCTGCAACGCCGACGTCTTCGCGTGCGCGGCGGCTCAGGTGAAGAAGGCTCTCGAAGTGACGTTGGAACTCGGCGGCGCGAACTACGTTTTCTGGGGCGGTCGCGAGGGCTACCACAATCTCTACAACACCGACATGAAGCGCGAGCTCGACCACCTCGCCAAGTTCATGCATATGGCGGTCGATTACGCGAAGAAGATCGGCTTCACCGGCCAGTTCCTCTTCGAGCCGAAGCCGAAGGAACCGACCAAGCACCAGTACGACTTCGACGTCGCCGCGTGCCTGAACTTCTGCCGTGCGAACGGCCTGATGGAACACGTCAAGATGAACGTCGAGACCAACCACGCGACGCTGGCCGGTCACACGATGATGCACGAGTTGGAATACGCCCGCATTCAGGGGGCACTCGGCAGCATTGACGCCAACACAGGCGACCTGCTGTTGGGTTGGGACACCGATCAATTCCCGACCGACATCTATCTGACCACGCAGTGCATGCTGGTGATTCTGGAACAGGGTGGTATCGCGCCGGGCGGAGTCAACTTCGACGCCAAGGTCCGCCGCGAAAGCTTCGAGCCGCTCGATCTGTTCCACGCCCACATCGGTGCGATGGACGCCTTCGCCCGGGGAGCCAAGATCGCCGCCGCCATCCGCAAGGACGGCGTCCTCAAAGACTTCGTGAAGAACCGCTACCGCAGCTTCGACGAGGGAGTCGGTGCCGAAATCGAAGGGGGCAAGGCCACGTTCGAGTCGCTGGAGAAGTACGTCCTCGGCAAGAAAAAACTCAACCCGAACGAATCGGGCCGTCAGGAGATGCTGGAGAACATCATCAATCAGTATCTGTAGAGTGATTCGCAATCAAACAGTGGCTCAGTAGCTTTGCTGCGCAGTGGCAGTTCTCCAGCTACCTCCCAAAGTTTGATAACCACTGGAAAGGTCCATTCATGCCAGCAACGGTCATCAGCCTCATCAACCTAAAAGGCGGAGTTGCCAAGACAACCACAACGGTGCAACTCGCGGAGTGTTTGGTTTCGGAGTTCGGGAAGAAAGTGTTAGTGATCGATCTTGATCCACAAACAAACTCAACCATTTCCCTCATCAGTGAAGAGAAGTGGGAGGAGCTGAAAGACAATCACAGCACACTGTTCGACTTGTTCAACGACAAGCTCGAAAAGCAGTCGACTTTTGAGCTTTCCAAGGCGATACAACGCGGTGTCTCGAATCTCCGTCTACCGAAGTTGGATCTGCTTGCGTCCAGCATTCAGTTCATTGATATCCAAGACAGCTTGGGAGACATCCCAAAAAATGTGCATCACACGATCAACCCGATGGAAGTCTTGAAGTCGTGCATTCACCGAGAGCTTGAGAATTACGACTATGTGCTCATCGACTGTCCGCCTAATCTCGGCTACATCACGAAGAACGGGATTGAGATTAGTGACTATTACCTGATCCCGACTATTCCCGACACTTTGTCAACATACGGCATACCGCAGATCGTCAAGACAATTCACGACATCGCCTCGTCGCGAGCCCTCAAGATACGATGCTTGGGACTGGTCATCACCAAGTTTTCATCAACATCTTCCGCGCATCGCCGAGGGCTGGAATCTTTGCCGTCTCGGTTTGCGCAGATTTTTTCAAACTTGGGGCTTCCGCCCGCCCCTGTTTTCCAGACGATCATGCCGCAAGCGAATGCGACCGCCGAATCGATGGAGTTCGGCAATAAGGTGACGACGTTCCGCGGCAAATACGGCCCTGGACAATCCGGCGGTCAAGCGATTTATCAGTACGTGATTGATTTGGCAAAGGAGTTGATGGGCCATGTCGGAGGTTGACCCCAAAGCGATTAGGGCGATGGAGACAAAGCTGATGAACTTGGTTCGCTGCGTTGTCGATCATGCTGCGACCGATCCGGATTTTGCACGGAAATTAGAAGAAGTATTGCTGAGCGACTCCTTGTCCAAGATGGTCCGAGAAAAGAAAGTGGAATCAAGGCGTCCGACCTTTGTGCCGGTTCCGTTTCTTCACGAACATGGCGACGAGAGGTTGCAGAACGAACTAAATGGAATGACCGACCACGAATTGCGAATGATCGTGCGGTCAGAACGGATCCGCCGTGGAAAAGAAGTGAATGCACTCGACCGAACCACACTGATTTCTGAGATCATCAGTCATTCACAGCGTCGGCTAGATCAAGGCGCAGCCTTCCTGAAATAGCTTTGTAGTGCTCGTTATCACTTCTCACTTCGGAGTAGCACATGACACCGGCGACAACCTTCTCTGACGTGTTGGATGGTGCGGACAGACTCACGACCGAAGAGCAAGAGACGCTGGTCGATATCTTGCAGCATCGGTTGGCCGAGCAGCGGCGAAACCAGATTGCGGCGGATGTTCAGGCGGCGCGGACAGAATTTCAGCAGGGTCAGTGTCAGTCGGTTACGGCTGGCGAACTGATGGCTGAGTTGCAGCCATGAACCGCGTGTTGCTTCGCTCGTCAGCTTTTGTGCGTGCGGCTACTCGGTTGTTGAAACGCTCACCCGATGTGGCTGATGACTTGCAAGCGACGTTGCAGCAACTCGCCGACGATGCGTTTCATCCTCAACTCAAGACTCACAAGCTCAAGGGAGACTTGGCCGGGTCATGGTCGTGCAGCGTGGGCTACGATCTGCGCATCGTGTTCGAGTTCGTCCAGCATGACGGTGCCGAAGCCGTCCTTCTTCAATCGATCGGTACACACGATGAAGTCTACTAACGGAACAGTTCGCTTTTCCCTGCGGTGTTTTTTTTGGCTCGCCGCGTGGATGACGCTTGGCGTTACATGCAACCAAATCTGTGCTCAACAACCGGCTGCGCACATCAAGTTTGCGATTGCCATTCATGGGGGGGCCGGGGATGAGTTGGACAACATCACCGAGGACGAGCGGAAGGCGCATCGCAAGTCGCTGGCGGCGGCATTGGAAGTCGGGCGGAAGATCGTTGCCGATGGGGGGAAGGCGATTGATGCGGTCGAGCAGACGATTCGGGTGCTCGAAGATGATCCGCTGTTCAATGCCGGGCGGGGCGCCGTCTTCAATGCGGCGGGGACTCACGAGTTGGATGCGAGTGTCATGGATGGCAGCACGGGGCAGGGTGGGGCGGTGGCGGGAGTCACGACGGTGAAGAACCCGATCTCGCTGGCTCGACTCGTGATGACCGAGACTCCGCATGTGTTGCTGATGGGGGCCGGAGCCGAGAAGTTCGCCGACGACATGCGAGACAGGAAGCAGATCGAGCGGGTTCCGAACACCTACTTCAGCACCGAGCTGCGGCGGTTGGAGTTGGAGAAGGAAAAGAAGAAGCAGGCCGAGAAGCCTCACCGAGGGACCGTCGGTTGCGTGGTGCGTGACACGCACGGCAATCTGGCGGCGGGCACATCGACCGGCGGGTTGACGAACAAGATGATGGGGCGCGTGGGGGATTCACCGATCCTCGGCGCGGGAACCTATGCGAACAATGCAACGTGTGCCGTGAGTTGCACCGGCACGGGTGAGTACTACATCCGTAACAGCATCGCGTTCCACGTCTCGGCCCTGATGGCTTACAAGGGTCTGTCGCTGGATGACGCGACGAAGCACGTCATTGAAAAGGTTCTGCCAAACGACATCGGTGGAGTGATTGCCGTCGATGGGCACGGTCGCATCTCGATGCGATTCAACACGTCGGGAATGGCCCGCGCCTCGACCGACTCCAGCGGCAAGGTGGTCATCGAGTTGGGCAAGTGACCGTGACTCGAAGAATTTGGAACACTGATTGACGCTGATCGTCACTGATTTGAATGAGTGAAAATCATTGGAGATGAGCGTTCTACTTTCCGAATTCATTTCGGTTGGGTGGCAAGCCCAGAGTCTACGATGGGCGTGGCGATTTTGAATATAAACAACGCCCATCTCAAAGAGACCTGCCCAAGTACACGTCCTTAGAACGGAGCTTCTGGGCCGTAGCCTTTGCAATGACAGCCCGGAAGGGCCGACCCACAAAAACTCGGGGTTATTCTGGGACAGGTCCAAAGCGTCAGGGCGTGCCGCACTCATTTATTCCTCGCACGGTCACGAGTGACACATTTCCGAGCGGTGGACGTAAGTCCTCCGGTTCTTGGGGTGAAGAGCCGGAGGACTTACGTTCACCGCTCGGAAAGGCTCGGGTTGGGCCGCGCGAGGTATAGACACGCGACACCCGCACCTCGCCCGCCTGCGTCAGCACGTGACGGGTCTTGCGACCATGATGAAGCCCTCGTCAGTCCGCAACCGCAGGTCTGGCTCGACGAACTTTTTTTCGCGATCGGCATCCTGCGACTGCAACGTGATCTCCAACACCCGCCGCGTCGCCTCACGCCCCCGCTTCACCGCCAACTGCTCGGCAATCCCCAACACGGTCCCATCCGCAGCACACGCCGCGTTCAGCGTTCGCAAATTCAGCACCGCCTGCTCCGCCACCAACCGCTCGTCCGAGGTCAATTGTCCCCGATCCATCATTGCCATCGTGCCGCTCCCCGCTCTTTGTTTCGTATCGGAAAACAACCAAGATATTGCAGATCGCGCAATCAAAGAAAACTGCACCCTTCCACGGCGACGGCACGTTTCCGAACCAGCCCCGGCAGAACATCCATGTCGAGCGGCGAGAACATTTCACGCTCCCACAATTCCCAACCGAGTGCTCCCATTGCGGCGTTGTCTGTGCAGTACTCGCGTGGAGCGACGATCAGTTCGATCTGGCGATGAGCGGCCAGTTGTTGAAGCCGCTCGCGCAGCAGGGTGTTTGCGGCGACGCCCCCTCCGACCAAAAGCGTCGTCCGTCCGATCCGTGTGAGAACTTGATCGCACTTTCCCACAAGAACATCGACGACGGCCGCTTGAAAACTGGCGGCGATGTCGGCCGTCCGTTGTGGTGTCATTGGCGGCGGCGTGGCTTGAGAGCGCGAGCCGGGCGTACCGCGCACGGCATACAGGACCGCCGTCTTCAAGCCACTGAAGCTGAAGTCGAGTCGCTCGTCTTTGAGGTACGTGCGCGGGAAGGCAAACGCACGCGGGTTGCCTTGTGCCGCGACCTTTTCGATGAGTGGCCCGCCGGGATATTCGAGGCCCAAAATCTGAGCCACCTTATCGAACGCTTCACCCGCAGCGTCATCGGTCGTCGAGCCAAGCAACTCGAACTCAACCGGCGAGCGGCAGTCGTACAGATTGGAATGCCCGCCACTCACGACCAATCCGACCGCCGGAAAAACATCGCGACCCGCCGCCATGCGACAGGCATACAGATGAGCCTCAATGTGATTGACCGCGAGCAGCGGGACATCGAGAACCATTGCGAGCGTCTTCGCGGCGGTCAGTCCCACCAAGAGCGAACCGACCAAACCGGGATGCGTGGCAACGGCCACCGCGCCGATGTCGAGCAGCGTCACTCCGGCCTTCTTCAACGCTTCATCAATCACCGGCAGAATGCGTTCGAGATGGGCCCGCGACGCGATCTCGGGAACGACGCCGCCGAAACGTTCGTGCAGTTCGTGCTGAGTCGCCACGACGTTGGAGAGGACGCGCCGATCGCGGTCGATCACCGCCGCTGCCGTCTCGTCGCACGAAGACTCGATGGCGAGCAGCAAGTGGCGGGTGCAGGTGGTGTCAGACACGTGATGCCTTCAAATGAAGACTCTCCGCCATCCGTGTTGAACGCAGTGTCTGCTGAGCGGCACGGTGCTAGCCGCCGGTGTTTTCGCCTAGGTGTCTGTCCGGATACCCGTAGGGTGGGCACTGCCCACCACAATCGGTCGTTGATGGTGGGCAGTGCCCACCCTACGGAAGGTATGGCCTTCG
>JAYVOX010000756.1:0-3299 GCA_043757695.1 Schlesneria sp. | reverse complement strand
TCGAGCGCGTCGTGGTAGTACTCGGCGTAGTTCTTGCCGTTGATGCCGTCGCACAAGTCCTTCAACTCGGTGATGACCTGCGGGTCGTCGGCGTCGATGGTGACTTCCGGCTCGTCATCGGCGAACGTTTCGATCTCGTCACGGATCGAGGTGATGAAGACCGTGTGATAGGCCGTCATGAACCGACCGCTCTCGGTGACGACGTTCGGGTGCGGCACGTTCTCCTCGTCGCAGACGCCCTTGATGACGTAGACGACATCGTTGGCAAACTCTTGGACGGTGTAGTTGACGCTCGACTCGAACCGCGTCTGCGAGCCGTCGTAATCCACGCCGAGACCACCGCCGATATCGAGGAATTCGATCCCGCAGCCGATCTGCCGCAGCTTGCTGTAAACGCGCGCCGCCTCTTTCATCGCGTTCTTCACCCGCTTGATGTCGGTGATTTGCGAGCCGATATGAAAGTGGAGCAGCTTCAACTGGCCATCCAACTTCGCCTCCTTGAGCAGCCGCACGCATTGCAACAACTCGGACGTGGTCAATCCAAACTTGGCCGCCTCGCCGCCCGACGACGCCCATTTTCCGGAGCCTCTCGAATAGAGTTTGGCTCGCAGTCCGATCCACGGTTTGACGCCGGTCTGCTGCGCCAGCTTCAGGACCATTTTCAATTCGTTCAGCTTCTCGACGATGATCGTCACCCGCTTGCCCGCCTGCACGCCGAGCAGCGCTGTCTTGATGAACGCTTCGTCCTTGAAGCCGTTGCACAGCATCAGTGACTCCGGCGTCTGCTCCTGCGCGATGGCTGCATAGAGTTCCGCCTTCGACCCGCATTCGAGGCCCACGCGGCAGCGGCCACTGTCTCGCAAAAACTCCTCGACGACTTCGCGACGCGGATTGACCTTCATCGGAAACACCGGGTAATGCTGGCCGGTGAAGCCATACTGCGCGATGGCCGATTGGTACGCACCCGACAACGTCCGCAACTGGCTCGTCAACAACTGCGGGAACCGGATGAGCAACGGAAGCTGCAGCTTCTTCTCGCTCAGCAGGTGATCGACCAACTCCTTGAGGTCCACAAACCGAGGATCGTCCTTGCCCGGACGAACGATGATGTGCCCCTTCGCATTGATGTCGAAGTACCCGGCCGACCAGTTCTCAACCCCATAGACCTGCTGAATGCGCTGCAAAGTTTCGTCGTTCATGTGTTCTCTGATTCCGAATCTGGAAACTGGATTTGTGTGATGTCGCGCGCACCGTACAGCACGCGCAGAATGCGGATCGCGTCCTCCGTCGGTCGGTAATAGATCACGTCATTGCCGAACGAGTGATGCCGCATTCTCTCTCCAAGATCGAAGCCGGATTCTCCAATCAAAGGCTGACGGGAGAACATTTCAAATCTCGTTTCAAGCTGACGCAGCAGCCGGGTCGCGGCATTCGGGTTGTCGTCCGCGACGTACAGCCAGATTTTGCGGAGGTCGATCCGGGCATACGATGACACTTCAATTCGCATGAGACACCGCGCCGCAACTGCGTGAGGCGAGTTCCTGTTCACCCTCGGCGATGATCTCGTCGAACAGTTGACGCAGGTCCGCCGCATTGTAAATGGACATCGCTTCCCCTCGCGTAATGGCCGCGTCGGCTTCAGCCAGCAACAGACGCAGGTGATCGCGATCGGTTTGCTGGAGCAGTCTCAACCCGGCGGCGACAGCCGCGTCGGCGGAGGCGTATCGTCCACTGGACACGCTTTTCTCAACAAAGCCCGTCAGTTCGTCTGAAATTGTGGCAATCACAGTTCATTTCCTCTCGTTTGAGTCTCGCGAGCCTCTGGCCACAGATGCCTCACGCACAGATCAATCCTCGCCACGTTCCTGCAAATAGAGTTTCACCTTCTCCGCGAGATCGGCACCGTAATGGACTTTGATGAATTCAAAATCAATCTCCCGCGAAGTGATCCCCGGATGGCCTTGCTCGAATTCTCGCCGCCACTGGTTGATCGCCGTCTCCGTGAGCGAACAGCACATCGCAAATTTCTCTGAGGCAGACATCCTTTGGAGAACTTCAAAGGGAAAGAGAACAGGGTCGGGATAAAGTGTTTCGATCATGACGTGAGAATTCCAGAAACATGGCCAACTTTTGAATCCACGGACCACTGGCGAGCGACCTTGAGATCGAGCGAAGTACGAGCGGCAGGTTTATCAGGGCGACTGGCAATTTCGCGGCGGATTGTAATCATCTGGCCCTTCACGTCGGCAGCCGGACCGACGAAATTTCTGTGTGAGAGATTCTCTGTGGCATCGACCGAACCGACATCATCTCTGGCCGATCGAGTGCAGTCACTGAGACTGCCGCCGCAGGGGAGCGGTTCGTCGGGATCGGCTGGATTGCCGTGGTTCCTCACGCTGATCTTGGCGACTGCGGTGGCTTATCTGTTGTTGATCGGCAACCCATTTCAGCCCAAGCCCGTCGATCCGAACGCGGACAAAGTCGCGACGAACGACGAGGCGAAGTCGGCTGCGGCGAGAACGGCGGCTTCGAGCGGAGCGGTTGCGAATGGTTCGGCATCCGGAGGGAAATCGTTCGGACAAGGGGGAGCGGGAGGCGCGGCCGGTGAGATCGCGCTCGAATCCAAAGGCTACATCATTCCCGAGCAACAGATTCTGGTGAGTCCGCAGGTGAGTGGCCGAGTCCTCGAACTGAACTTTGAAGCGGGGCAGCGCGTCGAGAAAGGCTTCGTACTTGCGGTCCTCGATAACACGGAATATCAGGCGGAGTTCGAGCGTGTGCAGGCTCAGCTCGATTCGGCGAATGAGTCGTTGGCGGAACTGCGCGAGGGGAGCCGCCCCGATGAGATCAAACAGTCGAAGGCCGATTTGGCGGAGGCTCAAACCAATCTCGATCAGGCCGAGAAAGACTTCGCTCGCAAGAAGGACTTGGTGGCGAAAGGGATCGCGACGACACAAGAGATGGAGACGGCCGAGTCTCAGTTTCTCGCGTTGAAGCAGCGTGTGGAGAAGCTGACTGCCACGAGCCAACTCATGGTGGACGGGCCACGCCGCGAGCGGAAGCGCGGAGCGGAGGCCCAGGTCCGGCAGATCGAAGCCGAGTTGCGACGAGCCAAATGGCGACTCAATAACTGCATCATCACGTCCCCCATCAGCGGCATCATTCTGAAGAAGAATGCCGAGTTGGGGAACCTCGTCAATCCGATCGCCTTCAACGGCTCGTTCAGTCTGTGCGACGTGGCTGACCTGTCGAAGCTCGAAGTCGAACTGACGATCCAAGAGCGCGACATCTCGAAGGTC
>JAYVOX010000755.1:0-3301 GCA_043757695.1 Schlesneria sp. | reverse complement strand
GGCAGCAACGATGATGACTTCCCGTTTGGTGATGACTTGCCGCGCGGTGTGTCGGCGATTCAAGCCATGCCCAACGCGACCAAGCAGCGGTCGTTGGCTGTGGTCTGTCCGATGTGTGAGACCGTCGGCTACGTCCCGCCCACGGCAGCCGGCTTAGAAGTGAAATGTGCCAACTCCAAGTGCATGGTCCCGGTCTTCAAAGCGCCGGTCCTCGTCGTGGAGGCACCACCACCGCCGAAGAAGAAGAGCAACCTCATGCCGATACTCGGCATCGCGGCGACAGTTGCCGTGCTGGGCGGTGTCGGCTTTTTTGTTCTACCGGGTCTGCTCGCCAGTAAGGCGAAGCCGCCGGGCATGTCGGATGAAGACCGGGCGATGATGGCCGAGATGGGCAAGAAGCCAGCGGTCCCTGCCACGACAAAAGTACCCGGCGACACGGATGGCCCCGGAACTAAAACAGGCGAAGTCCCGAAAGTCGGCACCGACGCAAAGTCGCCCGAGGCGGTCATCGCGGATGTTCTCAAGCAAGTGAATGAGGCGTGCCTGGTGGGAGATCGTCGTCAGCGCAGTAAGCCGTTCTGTCGGCTACAGGCTGCCGAAGTGAACATCCTCTTGGGTGATGCGGTCGCCGCCCGCGAGCAACTCGCACAACTGATGGTCGTGGGGCGTGACGTACCTTACTACCGGATCGTGCCAAACCTCGAACTCTTCTGGATCGAGTGGGCCGCCGGTGACAAAGTGGCTGCGGGCAAGTCGCTCGATGCCGCCTTGGTCGATGCACCGAAGATCCCCAAGGTTGGACGCAATCAATTGGAAATCTCGGGACGACTGGCCGCAGCTCTCGCGGCCGGTGGTCGCATCCCCGCTGCACTTGCGGCCTTGCAGGGACATCAATCTGCCGAAGGAGATGGTCAACTGGCCGCCCGGGTGCAGATGGCTTCCGACGGACGACTCGCGCGATTGACGACCGTTCGGGCGGTATTGCCGTGGACGGTGCCTCAAGCGGTCGCGGCCACGGTGACACTCGCCACACGCGGCCAATTGGCTGCGGCTCGCGATTGGGCCAAGGCGCAACCGAACGAAGAGGCGAAGGCGGAGTGTTTCGCTGTTTGGGCGGAAGCGGTCGCACGTGGGCAGGCTCAACCCGGTTCGGCCGACTCGAATGCCGAGATCGTGGAAGCTGTGAAGGGACTCGCTCCGCAGTTGGCGGCGCGTGTCTGGGCGCGCGCGGCATGCGGTCGGTTCCTCGCGAAGGATGCGGCGGGAACGGCGGCGACACTGAAGCTGGCTCGCGATGTGTTGGCGACTATCGCGACACCGATCGAACCGAAGCTGCCGGAAGTGAAGCCGATGTTGAAGTACACCTCACCCGACGCGATGCCACTCGTGCAAGCCGCAACGGCCGCGGCTGAGATCGCGTTCGTGCAGTCACTCTCGCCGAGTACGCTCAAAGATGCAGACGCCTCGCTCGAACAGTCACTGCAATTCGTGCGCGGTCTGGCCCCCGGACTTCCCGCCGTGGCTCAGCGTGTGAATGAAGCCGAGCAAGCGGGGGCGGGTGGCCTGCTGAACCTGCTCAAGCGCGAGTTGGCCTTGAAGTCGGACGACGAGGCGCGACAACGTGTGGGCGATTACCGACGGAAGCTGACGGAGATTCACGCCGCGTCGCGTCAACGCTTCGAGTTGCAGTCAGCGATCCTCGCGCGATTGATCGACGCGGGCTTGAAGGACAAGGCGTGGGTCTTGGTCAGTTCGCGCAGTGCGGAAACCGACACGAGTCTTCGCGATGACTTCCTCGACACGCCGCTCGTCGGTCAACTGCTCGAAGCCCATCGTGGCAGTGAGACCGAGAAGGCCATTCGCGGTGCGCTCGCCCAGAACGCCGCACCGAAACGCCCCGATGTCGTGTTCGTCCGCGAGCTGCTGAACAAGGGAGACGCGATGGCGGCGGCCGAGTTTGTCTCGAACCTCGAATCGAAGGGCAGTCAGCGCGACGACCTGGCGCTGTCGTTGGCCACTCAACTGGCAACGACCGACAAGGTGGACTTGGCTTTGCAGTTCATCAGCCACTTTGAAGACATCGTGTTGCGTGAGGAAGCGTTTCGTTTGACTGCGGGTTTGGCATCCCAGCGTGCTCAGACGGAAGCGGTTCTCAAACAGCTCGGCGTCTCCAGCCAAGCCACCGAAAAGGCCGCGTTGGGTCGCGGCTTGATCAGTGGCTTGAAAGCGTCCGCACCGACCGAAGACCTGTCCGAACTGACGGCCCGGTGAGGACTCAAGACTAAGGCGACCGGCGGGAATTGTCAGACCACGATGTAGGATGGGCACTCTTGCCCGTCCCGGCTTGAAGGCAGAAATCCGGACGGGCAAGAGTGCCAATCCTACAGGGACAGTTCTTCTTGCCGCTCGCCTAATCCTCTCGCGGCTCAATCTGCGACCTTCCGAGCGGTGGACATCTCACTTTGCTCAGACTCGGCGAAAGTTTCATCGCGTTGGGGAACAGGTCATGGCGTCACTCACTTTACTCCGGCAAGCTCACCCGTTGGCTGATCCGCGCGAACAGGTGCGAGTCCTCGAACGAGGCGACTCACGGGCGCGGTTCGATCCGACGTTGAGGCAACACGGACTGCCACCGCTGGCAGCAACGAGTCTCGATGTCTTGCAGGTCAACGTGGGTCGTGTGTGCAATCAAACGTGTCGCCACTGTCACGTCGATGCCGGGCCGGATCGGCGCGAGATCATGTCGCGCGACGTGATGCAGGCGTGTCTGGACGCGATCCACCAGCATCCGTTTTCGACGCTTGACATCACCGGCGGTGCCCCCGAGATGAACCCGCACTTTCGTTGGCTCGTCGCTCAGGCGCGGCCTCACGTGGCCCGCATCATCGACCGCTGCAACCTCACGATTCTGTTGGCTCCCGGGTTCGACGACCTGCCCGATTTTCTGGCCGAACACCGCGTCGAGGTCGTCGCATCGCTGCCGTGCTATCTCGAACAAAACGTCGATGCGCAGCGCGGAGAGGGCGTGTTCGCTAAATCTCTGGAAGCGTTGCGGCGTTTGAACGACCTCGGGTATGGACAGCCTGACAGCGGCCTGATCCTCAACCTCGTCTACAACCCGCTCGGGCCGTCGTTGCCTCCCGATCAGTCTCAATTGTCGGTGGCCTATCATCGGGAGTTGGCGGCGCGGTACGGGATCATTTTCAATGAACTGTTCGCGCTGGCGAATCTCCCGATCAGTCGGTTCCTCGACGACCTGCTGCAATCCGGTCGCTATGACGAGTACCAACAGAAGTTGATC
>JAYVOX010000754.1:0-3305 GCA_043757695.1 Schlesneria sp. | reverse complement strand
ATCGCTTCGCATGTTGATTGTGGAGGCGGATCTGACAACCGCCGAGTGGAAGGTTGTCGGCGACCTCAACCAACTCGAAGACTTAAAAGTCCTCAACTCCCACGGTTGCTTGCTGGCGGCCGACTTCGAGCAAATCTCGCGGATGCAAAACTTGCGCAGGCTGGTGTTGAAGCCCGCACATCTCGACACCGAGGGCTTCAGCCATCTCAGGAAGCTTCCACGGCTTGAGGTGCTGCGAATACCGCGCATGTACGCGTATCGCGATCAGCCTCACCCGCAACACCCGCAAGCTGACTCGAACCAAAAGATGAAACGAGTGACGCCCGATGCGGAGGCTGTGCGAGCCCTTGCCCGCTTGCAGTCGCTTCGACGGCTCGACTTCACCGAGTGCCGCGAGATCGGAGACGAAGAATTGCTCGTCCTCACGAGCCTTCTGCCCGATGGCAGTGATCCGCTGCCAAACTTGTCGGAACTCGCCCTGCAAAAGACTTCCGTGACTTTTAAAGGAATGACGACGATTGCCAATCTTCGCAACCTCAACTATCTCGACGTTTCGGAAACCGGAGTCAATCGTTCGTTGATGATGCAACTATTGCAGCGCCAAGGTTTGAAGGCTGAGAGTGTCCACACCGGTAACACTTCCGTCATCGCGCTGAAGCGGTGACGGATCATTTAGAGCAGAACGAGAACTCAGAGGAAATCGCGTCCATGACTCAGCCGATCCAATTTGCCGATGAACCGAAATCGAATGCCGTTCGTCAGATTGTCGCCGAGCGTGAGCCGGTTGCGTTGCGGACGTTTACGCCGTCGCAGGCCGTGTTCGCCAAGTCGGCCGGCGTTTATCACTGGACTCCCGAGGGACGGAAGCTGTTCGACTATTCGTCGGGTGTGTTGGTGGCCAATCTCGGGCACAACCCGAAGCGGTGGATGCAGCACTTTGCGAAGTCGATGGGTTGGTCGGCGGAGATGTTGTTCGGTGACGCAGCCACAGATGTCGGGGGCGTTGAGTCTTCGGAACGCATCGGTTCGTGTGCTACGGATCGCGCTACCGTAGACCCGTCGCTCTGCCGACGGGAGGTCTTGTCGGCGGAGCGACAAGACTACGGTACGACATACGTGCCAGCCGTCCCGATGACTGCCTACAACGGCATCACCGAGATTGAGACGCTGGCCGTGCAGCGACTGCTCGCCAACCTCAAGCGATCGAAGGGGAGCGAACGGCTCGACACGATCGTGTGGGCGGCGTCGGGGTCCGAGGCGATCCAGAAGGCACTGTGGGCATGCCTCGCGCGGGACAAGACTCGCGACATGATCCTCGCCACACGCTATGGCTTTCACGGGAAGAAGGGCCTCGCCAACGCGGTGACTGGTTCCGAGAAGGACGCCGAGCGCGATCCGCGAGTGAAGTTCATCAGCTTCCCAATGGACGAGATCCTCGACGCCGGGTACGAACCCAGCGCGATCGACCTCGCCAAGTATCGCGCCGAACTGGACGACCTGTGGCGGCAGTTCGGTCGCCAACTGACGTGCCTGATCACCGAGCCGTATCTCGGTGGCGGCGGCAGCTTCCATCCGACCGCCGCGTACCACCAGATGCTCCAGCAGTTCTGCCGCGAGCATGACCTGCTCTTCCTCTTCGACGAAGTGCAGGCCAACTTCGGTCGCACCGGTTCGATGTACGCCTTTGAAGAATACGGCGTCGAGCCGGACATGGTCGTGCTGGGCAAGGGCCTCGGCAACGGAGTCCCCGTCGCGGCCGTCGCCTCTCGCGGCGACATCTTCGCCGTGATGAAGTACGGCGAAGCCTCCGACACCTGGAGCGCGAACCCGCTGTCGTGCGCGGCTGTCCTCGCGACGCTCGACGAGTTTGAATCGACCGACGTTTTGAAGCACGTCCGCCAACTGACGCCGCTCTTCCTGAAGAAGCTCGACCAGTTGAAGCTGACCGGCCTCGTCAACCACGTGCGCGGCGAGGGCCTCGTCTTCGGCTTGGAATGCGCCGCCGTCGGCTCGCTCACGCCGGGCGAGGTCGCCGCCAAGATCGTCGAAACGTGCTACCTCGGTCGAGACGGCGTCGGCATCCACCTGCTGGGCGCTCTCGCGGGCAAAGTCCTCCGCGTCAGCCCGCCACTGACGATCACATTCGACGAAGCGAACGCTTCGCTCGACCTGCTATGCGACATCGTCGGTTCGCTCGCCGACAAGCTGAACGCAAGAGTAATGATGGCATGAACGGCTCGCGCGTTTGGATGCAATCACGCAGTCGGTTCAGGACTGAAACTCACCCCGGCCTACTTTTTTTGGGGGGGCTTCGAGTTGATCGTGGCAGACGCGAGCCGCCTACAACTCCGCTCGTCTACGCAACTCGACCGATGCCGGGCATCGGGAGGATGTCGGGCGGTTCGTCTTCCTCGAAGGGGAGTTCGGTGGGAGTCGCGGCGTTCGGTGTGGGTTGCCGCGAGTGTGGCTCGTCCCCGTGTGAGGCTGTCGGCTGCGATGACGTGGCGCGGCGGTGACGACTGATCCACGCGAGGTACGCTGGAAGTGTCACCAGTGACATCAACACGCAGCTCGCGACGCCGATCGTCAGGACAATCCCAAGGCTGTGCAGACCGCGATGAGCCGAGATCATCATGCTGCCGAAGCCGACCATGCTCGTGGTTTGAGTCAGCGTGATCGCGTTCACCATGCTGGGGGACGCGCTGTAGACCTCGTGCGGTTTCGAGTGGAAGTCGTGCAGCACGTGGACTCCGTTATCGACACCGATGCCGATGATCAGCGGCAGGATGATGAGATTCGCGGGGTTCAGCGGAATCGCGAAAATCGTGAGGACTCCAAACATCAACAGCATCCCCACGGTCGGCGGAATGATGGCCGAGATCGTGTCGAACACGCCGTGGCGATCCGAGAAAAGTCCGATCAGAAACGTCATCGCGACGGCCACCACCGCCAGCGGCAAGACGGGGATCGCCTGCTTCTGAGCCAGACAAACCGCGATGGCGATTCCGACCATGACGAGCGGCGGCAGGAACGTTTGCACGAGAACCTGCTTCCGCACGAAGTCGATCAGCAGCACGATCAAAATCACGACCAACGAGTAGATCGCACAGACTTCGTAGCTCTGCTTGATCTGGAGTGCGGCTTCAAAGTTTTGGAGCGGTGTGCCGGTGACTTCGGGATCGACCGTGCGGAGTTCCGTGACGAATTTTTCGAGCGGCTCCATGTCCCAGATCGAGTGCTTGGGGAAGACCTGCAACAACCACTTCCCTTGGGGACTGACGTAACGCGACCGCAGTTCCTTGGGC
>JAYVOX010000753.1:0-12370 GCA_043757695.1 Schlesneria sp. | reverse complement strand
CTAAACAGACATGAACCGATTTATGCCACACACACTGAAGAGTGGCGAGCGGCCGGAGGCAACCGGCTGGTTTCGGAGTCCGCACGGTCCTGAAAGAGAAATGCACCCGGAGAGATTCGAACTCCCAACCCTCGGTTCCGAAGACCGATGCTCTATCCAATTGAGCTACGGATGCGATTGATCCAGCTAGGCGAGACGGCGCTGGCGATTGACTGGCCGGGAGCTTAGCCGCTTCGATTCGGAGACGCAACTTGCCGAAAAGGTTCGCGGCCGGGAGCCGCAGGTCGTGTCAGTCGTCGTTGCTGGGTGAGGGGACGACGAATTCATGCTGCTTGTCTACGACGACGACATCTCCCGGTGAGAGCTTTCGTCCGCGACGGGTTTCGAGTTGTCCGTTGACAGTGACGTAGCCATCCTGAATCGCGAGCTTGGCCTGTCCGCCGCTCCCGACGACACCAACGCTTTTGAGGAATTGATCGAGCGTGATCGGTCGTTGGTCTGAGGGTGTCACGGGCTGGTCTTTCAAGAGCATGGCATTACAGATTGGGCTGGCAGAGTTTGCGGCCTCATGCGGGCGGGCTATCTTACGCGGCAACCCATCCGGTTCCCAAGTCGCTCGTCCCATCGTGGAAGAATTCTCATGCCGAACGCTGATCGCAAGCCGCAAGTGGAGTATCTCGTGTTCGACATCGAGGCCATTGCCGATGGAGACCTCGTGTCGAAGATTCGCTACCCCGGCGAAGGGCTGTCCGCTCCGGAGGCGATCGCACGCTACCGCGCCCAATTGTTGGCCGAGACGGGCAAGGACATTTTTCCGGTCACGTTCATGCTGCCGATTTCAGTGGCGGTCGCGAAGGTCGATGCCAATTACCGGCTGCTGGATCTCACGGTCCTCGATGCCCCGCAGTTCCGGCCGCATGTCATCGCGAGGCACTTCTGGCAGGGCTGGAATCACTACGGCCGACCGACGCTCGTCAGCTTCAATGGGCGCGGCTACGACCTGCCGGTGCTGGAGTTGGCCGCGTACCGTTATGGCTACTCCGTCCCAGCGTGGTTCAATGTCGAGGCTCGTAGTTTTGAGCAGGCTCGCAACCGCTACAACATCGAGACGCATCTCGACCTGTTTGACCTGCTCTCCAATTTTGGAGCGGCTCGACTGAGCGGTGGCCTCAACCTGCTGGCCAATCTGATCGGCAAGCCAGGCAAGTCGGGCGTCGATGGTTCGCAGGTTCAGGGGATGTTTGATCGGGGCGAGTCCGTGGCGATCAACGACTACTGCCGCTGCGATGTCCTCGACACGTACTTCGTGTTCCTGCGAACGCGCGTCCTGCTCGGCAAGCTGACGGTCGAAGCCGAGCGAGAGCTGGTCGCGTCCACCAAGCAGTGGCTCGAAGACCAAAGCGCCGCGCTCCCGGTCTATGCGCACTACCTCTCGCACTGGGGCGACTGGCATCCGCCGGTGGACTGACCTGAGCGAACGCGAGCGAGGTCGTCACTCTTTCGGCGTGTCGGTTCGTATGGGGGCTGGAACTGGCAGTGTCGGCACGAGCGGCACGTTCGGGCCATCGCCCAACCAGAGATGTTGCCTGCCCGCCGCTTTCGGATCGACGATGGTGAGCGACCGTTGGGACAGGCTCTCCGTCACGGCATCCCAATAGAGTTTGAGGCTCGTCAGGCGCGGAGCCTGTTGATACTCGGCGAGCAGGTTGTTGAAGCGGCTCGCGGTCGCGGAGGCTGCTGTGCGACGCTTCTCGGCTGTGACGCGGGCCTCATTCAAACTCGAAGTCGCATTGCCGGAGAGGAGCGTCGTACCATCGGTGCGTTCCTCCAGCAGTCGCTTCCAGAGAGCATCGTCCAACGTCCAATCGGCTCGTAGGCGTGACGCCGTTTCCGAACCAATTGCGGGCGTCTTTGCGGGCGGTGTCACTGGCGTGGATGTCTGCTTGAGGACTCGCAACGCCGCTTCACCGACCGCCGCGAGCAGCACGCGATCGGCGTAAGCATCGGCTTCATTGACGAGCAGTTCGCGGTCTTCGAGAGCATCGGCGACGAGACGATACGCCGGGACAACGGCCTTCGGCGGATGGACATCGAGCCACTGCAAGTCGGTGATTTCGATGCCGAGTGCATAGCCTTCAACGCGCTGCCGTAACTGCGCGAGCGACCGCCGTTCGAGAATCGCCCGACGATCCGTCAGCAACTCATCGAGCGAGGCACTCGCCGCCAGATCTCGCAACACGCTCTCGGTAGCCGCGCGCAACACGTCATCAGTGCGCTTGGTCCCACCGAACGCGAACTGCTTCAAGTCGCGAATGCGATACTGCACCTCGGCCGACAAATCGACGGGCACTTCATCCGCCGTGAGCATCAACGATTCACCGTCCAACACTTCGGTATCGCGCTCACCATGCGAACTCGTCCATTCCACGATCCCCGGCTCAAAGAGTCCCTGCGGGCGGATGATCGTTTTCGTCTTGCCTGACTCCTGCTTCCCGTCTCCTGACTCCTTCCGCCTGACTCCGATCCCCACGCTCCGCACGCGATCGACCACCTCGCGCGAGACCCGTTCCAGCGGCCGCGGCCAGCGCCAGTGAGGCCCCGCCGTCAGCGTCGCTTCGTGACGACCGCAGCGCGTGACCAAGGCTTGCTCGTTCTCGTTCAGCACGACCACGCCCGATAAGAACCAGCCAGCGACGAGTGACGCCGCTCCGAGCTTCACGCCAAGTTGCCAGCGTTCGATCAGCCAGAAGACCCAGCGCGAGGGAGACGCCGCCTCGGCGAACCAATCGGCCGCACGGACGAACGTGTTCGTGACGCGCGTCGCCTGCGTACCAGACCAGCCGTCGAACCAGAGCAGCCGCATCGCATTCCCCATCACGGCCAGCGAAGCGACTTCATGAAAGATCGCCCCGCCAACGGGACTGAGCCACCCGAGCGAACAGGCCAGCACACCGAGTCCATTCAGCCCGAATGCGAAAAACATAATGCTCTGCCAGATGTTCCGGACCAGCGCGCGAGACAACCGCAACAATCCCGGCAGCGGACGCAGTGGATCGCCTAACAAGAGGATGTCGCCCGCATCGGCCGCGAGGTCCGCACCGGCTCGACCGAGAACCAGCCCGACATCGGCAGCAGCCAACGCGGGAGCATCGTTCACGCCGTCTCCCACCATCGCCACGCAGCGCCCCGCGCGACGCGCCTCTTCGATCCACGCCGCCTTGTCCGCCGGAAGCTGCTCGGTTGCGACGTGATCGAACAGTCCGAGTGACCGCACCACCGCATCGGCCGGTTGAGGCCGATCGCCGGTGAGCAACGCGAACTGCGTCACACCGACCTCACGCAGCGCGAGCAGCACGCTGGCCGACTCGGGTCGCATCGTTTCGCGAACACCCATCACACCGACGACGCGCCCATCGACAGCCACCACCAGCGGCGATTCGCCCGCCAGTTCGCGACTTTTCAACAACGACACGACTTCATCCGAGAACGCGATCTCACCGTGAGCCAACGCGCGGCGATTGCCAACGACGACGGTGTGGAGCAGTTGAGGGTTGAGGGTTGAGGGTTGAGCGGCAGCAGAAGCGAAGCCGGTCGCCAATGCGTCTGTAGGATGGGCACTCTTGCCCGTCCTGTCTTCGCCTGCTGCTGCGGTCGCATCGAAGCCGGGCGGGCAAGAGTGCCCATCCTCCGATGGCATTCGATGCGACCTCGTAAAGTCAGCCGCGCGGACCTGCGCGATGACGCCAGCGCCGGGCAGGACTTCAAACTCGTGCGGTGCGGGAATCGAGAGACCGCGTTCCTCGGCCGAGCGCACAATGAGTCGCGCCAGCAGGTGTTCGCTATGACGTTCCGCGATGGCCGCGATGCGCAGGACATCGAGCGGAGCGAGGTCACTCGTCGGGATGATCTCACCCAGTGCGAGCGTTCCCTGCGTCAACGTGCCGGTCTTGTCGAAGGCAAACGTATCGACTCGAGCCAGACGTTCGAGCGCCTGTGAGCCTCGTACCACGACGCCGCGTCGAGCCAACCAAGCCAGCGCGGCCATCACGGCACACGGCGTTGCCAGCACGAGCGGACACGGACACGCGACGACCAAGACTCCCAGTGCAGGCAACACGCCGCGCGACCACGATCCTGTGCCGAGACGCCAGCCGAGCAACGTCAACACGGCGACACTGAGTACGGCGGGTAAGAACCACTTTGCCAGCTTGTCGGCCATGCGTTCGAGATCAGCCTTGCGCGACTGAGCCGCTCCGACCAATTGAGCAACGCGGGCGAGAGCGGTCTGATCGCCCAACGCTTCGCTCACGAGCGTCAACGCGCCGAATTGGTTCAGCGTTCCGGCGAAGACTCGGTCACCGATCACCTTGTCGATCGGCAGCGACTCCCCCGTGAACGCGCTCTGATCGACGGCCGACTTCCCCGCGACAACACGCCCATCAACCGGCATCCGTTCGCCGGGCCGCACGACCACGAAGTCGCCGATCTGCACGTCCTGCACCGGCACATCACGCTCGCGCCCGTCCTGCGTCGTGAGATGCGCGACATCGGGCTGCAACGCGAACGACTGTCGCACGGCCCACCGCGCACGATCGACCGTATACCCTTCGAGGCTTTCGCCAATGAGCGAGATCAACACGACGAGTCCCGCCGTCTCGTGCTCGCCCAGCACGATCGCCGCAAGACACGCAATCGTCAGCGCGAGATCGGCACCGACCCGCCCCGACAGCAAGCCATCGAGAGCGTGATACAAAATCCTCGCCCCACCCAGCACCGCCGCCAGCAGCGCGAGGCGATAGCCAAACAGCGAGTTCGGCGAGTGGGAGGAACTCTTCGCGAACTCGGTTGCCGCACGAGACGCCGTGGCGAAGGGACTCGACGCGGCCGAGCCCGACGCTGCAGTCGCTCCCGCCGACAACCCCCAATCCGCGAACAGCAGCACCGCCACAAAGGCCGTCAGCACATAGAGCGGTGCCGACTGGTAATGGAAGTGGGAGCGAACGTCACCTCGCAGCGACGACGCATCGCCACGCAGCAGCTCGCAGGTTGATTCAGGGATGTAATGCAAAGCGAAGAACCGTTAGGGAAACCGCGATCAGAACGTGAGAGGCGGCGTAGAACCAACTGTCGGGATTTGTGAGCCGGATCCTGTAAGGCCCCGGACTTCGCGGCGAGGAATCCGGGGCCTCACGGCACCCGGCTCACCCAAGCCCGACCAGTTGTTGATGTGCCGTTCCTCACCACATCACATTCGTGCCGTTCTCGAGCTTCAGCACGACGAACGAGCTGGTCGAAAGGGTCGGGGCCAACTGACGGAAATCGGACTCGATTACGAATCGCCCACCGCGTTGCTTATCGAGCGTCATCGTCCCGACTTCCTTCTCGTGAACGTAGACCAACAGCTCGGTCCCCGGAGGAAGCGACACATTCTGAATCACGATCACTAATTTTTGTCCATCGGGAGTCGATGTCTCGGCGCGACTGCTGGTAAACGTGGCCGTTCCCTTGGCGTGCAGGTTGCCGCGACAACCCGTCAAAGGAAGTTGCCTGCGATAAGTGGCCGCCTCCATCGACAGTGGCCAGACGGTCAACCCCACCGCAATTCCAAGCAGGACAACACGCAGAAGTCGGTTCATGGCAGGTCTCGATCAAAGTGACGAAGAGTGGTGGCAGCGATGCAGGGTCCAAGTTCGGGGGTCGCAGCATAAGCCCACCTCGGGGCGCTCGCCAGACGGAGTTGAGTCAGACTTCGGAGGGCTGGCGAAAACGGGACATCGCGAATATGAAGCCCTCACGACACCACTGCGTGGCCACGCTCAGAGCCGATCCAAAACTTCCGAAGTCTGCGGAGACTTCGGAAGTTTGCCGCAATACCAGTAGATCGACCTTCGTCACCAGCTCACCTTAAGATAGGCCTCCCATGATGTGGACTCATCCGAAACAACCGCTCACGTCCGTTCTCACGTTACTGATTGCCATGCTGCTGTCATCGGCCTCAGCTCACGCCGTCGATCCGAAGCCATTCGAGGGGGCGAAGTCGGACTATCGCGGGTTCGATCGCTACGACTTCGTGGTCGATGGCCAGAAGTCACTCGTCGTGACACCCAAGACGATCGCGAAAGGGCGACCGTGGATTTGGCGAGCCGAGTTCTTCGATCATCGCCCCGAAATCGACCTGGCGCTGGTCGAGCGGGGGTTTCACTTGGTCTACATGAATGTCGGCAACACGTTCGGCTGCCCCAGTGCGATGCGACACTTCGATGAGTTCTACAAACTGCTGACCGAGCAACACGGTCTCTCGAAGAAGCCGGTACTGGAGGGACTCAGCCGTGGTGGCTTGTACGTTTACAACTGGGGCGCAGCCCATCCCGATCAGGTCGGCGTGATCCTCGGCGACAACCCCGTCTGCGACTTCAAAAGTTGGCCGGGCGGGAAGGGCAAAGGACCGGGCAGTCCGAACGATTGGAAGAAGCTCATCGTCGATTACGGCTTCGCGGATGAGGCTGCGGCGTTGGCGTTCGACAAGAACCCGATCGACAACCTCGCATCACTCGCCAAGTCCAAAGTGCCGCTCTTCCACATCTGTGGCGACGCCGACGAAGCGGTCCCGTATCCCGAGAACACCGTCCTCTTGAAGACTCGGTATGAACAGCTCGGCGGCAAGATTCACGTCATCGTCAAGCCCGGCTTCAAGCATCATCCACACGGCCTCGACGATCCCACTCCGGCCATCGAGTTCATCATGAAGGAACTGGGGTTGAAGTGAGCGAATGAGGCGGGTTGCACCTCAAAACAGAGGCGGCTTCCCCACGGTTCGAACCGCTTCTATAATCCGCCCCGCTTTCAAACCGCAGCCGCGGCTCTAGTGTCGGTGCTTCGATCAGCATCGGCCTCGTTCATGCGGCTCGTTTTGTTGATGGCGACTCGAATCAGGAGTGAGGAACCACGAATCTCCCGCGCCGTGTGATTCGTGGTTCAAACCTCTTCTCTGCCGTTGCTGGTCTTTCTGACTGTGCAACCCGAGTTCGATCTCTTGGCTTAGTGACACTTTCTCGACTCAAGGACTTCAGCGGTGCTTCGGACTCATACCTGCGGTGAATTGCGAATTGGTTCGGTCGGGCAAACGGTCACTCTGTGCGGTTGGGTCAACACCTACCGTGACTTCGGGGGCTTGGTCTTCATCGACCTGCGTGATCGATACGGGCTGACTCAGGTCGTCTTCAACCCGTCCAGCGCCGAGATGCACGCGGTCGCGCGGACGCTGCGCAACGAGGATGTGATTCGAGTCACGGGCCAGATCGTGGCTCGTCCCGCCGACATGCAGAACCTGAAGCTGACGACGGGCGAAATCGACGTGCAGGCGACCGAGTTGGAAGTCCTCAACAAGAGCAAGACACCGCCGTTCTTTCCAACGCAGGCTGACCTGCCCAATGAAGAGTTGCGTCTCAAATACCGTTTCGTTGATCTCAGGCGACCCGCCGTTCAACAGGCGCTGATCCTGAGGCACAAGATGTCGAAGGCGACTCGCGATTACTTCGATGAACGCGACTTCCTCGAAATCGAAACGCCAATGCTCGGTCGCAGCACGCCGGAAGGGGCGCGAGACTATCTCGTCCCGAGCCGCGTTCACGAAGGCTGCTTCTACGCGCTGCCGCAGTCACCGCAAATCTACAAACAGATGCTGATGGTGGCCGGGTACGACCGGTACTTTCAACTCGCGAAGTGCTTTCGCGATGAAGACCTGCGCGCCGACCGGCAACCCGAGTTTACTCAGATCGATGTCGAGATGGCCTTCGTCCAACAAGAAGACATCCTCAGCACAATCGATGGCCTGATGGCGCGGCTCGTGAAGGATTTGCGCGGGGCGGAGCTTCAACTTCCATTGCCAAGGCTCACGCATCGTGAAGTCATGGAACGCTTCGGCAGCGACAAGCCCGACATGCGGTTTGATCTGGAATTGAAGTGTCTCGGCGACATCGCCGCCGCGTGCGACTTCGGTGTCTTCAAGACCACGATTGAGAACGGCGGTCGCGTGCGAGGCATCCGCGTCCCGCAAGCCGCTGAGAAATACAGCCGCAAGCAGATCGACGAGCTGACCGAATTCGTGAAGCAGTACGGCGCGAAGGGCCTCGCCTTCTTCCGCGTGAAGGACGGCGAACTCGATTCACCCATCGCCAAGTTTTTTAGTGCCGACCACCAGAAAGCGATCATCGCGCGGCTGGCCGCTCAACCGGGCGACCTTCTCTTCTGCGTCGCCGACACGTTCAAGGTGAGCTGTGCCGCGCTGTCGGCTCTGCGCAACCGACTGGCTCGCGAACTTTCTTTGTTTGATCCGCAGGAACTGAAAATCGCGTGGGTCTGCGACTTCCCGATGTTCCAGTGGAACGACGAAGAGCAGCGTTGGGACGCCGAGCATCATCCGTTCTGCCAGCCGGTCGAAGAAGACATCCCGCTGCTCGATACCGATCCGGGCCAGGTCCGTGCCCAGTCGTATGACCTCGTCTGCAACGGCTACGAAGCGGCCAGCGGCAGCGTCCGAATTCACGATCCTGCGGTCCAACAAAAGATTTTCAACCTGCTCGGCATCACCAACGACGAGGCCGAAGCCCGCTTCGGCTTCCTCCTCGAAGCCCTGCGTTACGGAGCACCGCCTCACGCGGGAGTCGCCCTCGGCCTCGACCGCTGGGTGATGCTGTTCCTCGCGTCAGACAACATCCGCGACGTGATCGCCTTCCCCAAAACCCAAAAGGCCAGCGACATGCTGACCGGTGCCCCAGCCACCGTCGATCTGAGACAACTCCGCGACCTGCATATCAAGGTGGATGTGCCGAAGTGAGATGACTGCGGCCCGCTTTGTCAGAGACCCGTCACAGGATCGTTCACCATGAGCCAGTTCGAGTCGATCCACATTCAAGGCTTCCGCCGACTGGTCGATGTGAAGCTGGAACTTCGCCCGCTGATGGTCATGATCGGGGCAAATGGCTGCGGGAAGACCTCTTTGCTCGAAGCCTGGCGGTTGCTAGCTCGATCAGCAGAAGGAAAACTTGGAGATGCACTGTCTAGCCTTGGTGGTTTGAACGAGGTCATAACTCGTCCTCGCTCGACAGATTCTCAAACTGTATTTCTGAGATTTCATTTGACGTTCTCTGAGGAGGCTCTCTCAGATGATTCAACGATGAAGGGCGGGTATGCGCTTCGACTTTTTCCAAGCGGCATCGGTTATCGCGTCGAAGAAGAGAACGCGCATTCGTTTGTTCGGAGGCTCTTGGCAGAAAAGAACCAAAAGGTGCTGAATCGTGTGGAATCCAAGTTGTCGAGTCGGTCGGATGACGAAGGGCGATACTTTCAGCAGCTACTTTCATCGACATTTTTCGCTAGACCTTTTGAATTATCGCAAGTGCGACTTCCTCAATCGGTTCGTCCCGCCACACTGCCCGGTGAACAAGGGGAGACACTAATCGCCTGCTTGTATTCATTGCGGGAAACTGATCGCGTTCGATTTGACGTTGTCGAAGACACACTCCGAGCCGCATTTCCAGATTTTGAACGGCTCGAATTCCCACCAGTCGCAGCAGGAATGTTGGCGATGGCGTGGAAGGACAGGCAATTCACTCAGCCGATATATATGAATCAGTTTTCAGAAGGGACACTGCGCTTCCTGTGGCTCGCCGCGTTGTTGCTCAGCCGCGACCTACCTGCCATGACTTTGATCGACGAGCCGGAAGTGAGTCTTCATCCCGAACTGCTGTCGCTGCTGGTCAGCCTCATGCGCGAGGCTTCGCAACGAACGCAACTCATCGTCGCCACGCACTCGGATCGATTGATTCAGTTCTTGGAACCCAAGGAAGTTCTCGTTGCCGATGTGGAAGACGGAGCGGCCAAGTTCACGTGGGGTGATGAACTCGATATCGAACACTGGCTCGAAGATTACACGCTCGATCAGTTGTGGCAGATGGGGCGACTTGGAGGCCGAGCCTCATGAAGATTGCCATTCTTGTCGAGGGTGAAACCGAGTTGGGCTTCAAGGTTGCGCTGCGGAAGTTTTTGGAGCAGAGGCTCGCCGGCAAGATGCCAATCCTCGATTTCGATCCCTGTCGAGGACGAATCCCCAAGGCGGAAAAACTTCGCCGAGTGGTGGAAGATCACCTTCGAGGTCGCAGTCCGGCCGATGCCGTCATTGCTCTGACGGATGTCTACACCGGGACGAACGATTTCACAGACGCGGCCGATGCGAAGGCGAAGATGCGAGCTTGGGTCGGGCCGAATGACAAGTTTTATCCGCACGCCGCTCAACATGACTTCGAAGCGTGGTTGTTGCCGTACTGGGACACGATCAAGAAGCTGGCCGGACACAACAAAGCTAAACCCTCTGGTACTCCCGAGACTGTGAATCACCAGAATCCGCCCGCGTATCGAATTGCCGAAATCTTCCGACTCGGCAAACTTCGTGACTTCAACAAACACCGCGACGCCCCTCGCATACTTGCCGACAACGATCTGCTCGTCTCCGCGCACGCCTGCCCCGAGTTGAAGGCGTTTCTCAATACGATCTTGTCGCTGTGTGGTGGCGAGTTGATTGCGTGAACGGCGGTGTCGGAAGTAGACGCCTATCGTCTCACTTTCGCGGCGGGAGATGTTGTCGGGCGAAGGTGTCTTCCCGCTGTTGGACGCTGCGGGCGAGGTAGTCGCGCAGGGTTTCCAACTGGAACTCTTTCGCGATCTGTTCGACGGTGAGTCCCTCGCGGCGCGAGGCCAGCAGGAAGAGCGCTTCGGGCTGGTGGACTTCGATGTCGATGTCTCGGCCGTATTGGGTGCGGAGGTCTCCGAACTTGTTCTGGTTGGTGTCGAGGTGGAACAGTTCGCGATCGAGGTTCACGTCGCAGGCGGCCCACGGGGGGAGGCGTTTGCCTCGGACCTGCCAGGTGTCGAGACCCTGTTTGACAAGATAGTCGCCGTTCATGTCGATGACCGCGCTTTCGGGAGCGAACGCGACGACGATGGTGAAGCCGTACCTGAGCGCCCAGTGTTGCAGCAGCTTTCCGCCCCAGAACATGGAGGGCCAAAAGACGAGCCTCGCGCGCTGCTGGGCCAGTTGGTCGGGGATCGAATCGAAGTTGGCGTCGAAGCAGACGGCCGCGCCGACTCGCACGCCGTCGCATTCGGCGACGGGGACTTCCCAACCGGGAGTGACTCCCGCATCGAGTTCGCCCGTTGTCGGAAAGTTCTTGCGGTAGACCATCGTCAGCTTCCCCGCGCGATCAACGATCGGGACCGAGTTGAACACGCGGCCCATGTGTCGTTCGAGCAGTGGCACGACGAGCGCCGTGTTGGCCTCGCGGGCAATCTCACCGACGGCCGCCGCGAACGGTTCGAGTTCCGGCGCGTACTTGACGGTCTGTGCGATGTCCCCGCTGCACGCACAGATTTCGGGGAAGCAGACGAAGTCAGGCTGCTCCTGCTCGGCGATCCGCAGCACCTGCTCGCGCAGCGGCTTCAAGTTCACGCCGAGGTTGTGGTGATCGTGAGCTGGCTGCGCATAGCTGACCGCGACGAGACGTTTGATGAGCGACATGTGCGACCTCTGAAAGAACGGGACGGCGGAGGGAGAAAAAGAGGAGACCTTCGGTCGGGCGTTTCGGCGGGGTCAGGAGACCCGCGTCGAACATCGGGAGACTCGCGCCGAACAAAGTTCCGAGGACTCCACACACCCTACGTTACTGGCCGCAGCACGGTCCCTCACACCTGACGGACGACGATCTTGTTGCCGTTGATGGTGATGACTTCGATCGGAGAGTCGGGTGTGATGAACGGGCCTTCGCTGACGACATCGAAGACGCGCTCGTTGAGAGTCGCTTTGCCGGACGGGCGCAGCATTGTCAGGGCGCGGCCTCGTTGTCCGACTGAGATCGCTTCGCCCGCAGCCGAGGTCGTGCTGGTCGCGTCGGGGCGCAGACGCGGTTCTGTTTCGGGACCACCCGGGGGGCCGAGAATCATCGACTCGAACATCGGCACGTGAGGCAAATAACGTGCGGTTCCGACTCCCATGATGCCCACCATTCCAATCGACAACATGACTTGTCCGGTGAGCCACGTCAGCTCTTCGACATTCGTCGTGAAGTCGAACGACCACGTGTGACCGGCCAGGACCAACGAAGCGACGACGAGCAGGATGCCCGAGACGCCGAAGACTCCAAAACCGGGGATCACGAAAAATTCGATGGCCAGGCAGGAGAGTCCAATCACAAACAGTGTGACCTCCAACCAACCGGCTGTTCCGCCGAGGAACCGTGCCCAGAAGAACAGCGCGAAGCAGAGGACCGAAAGGATGCCGAGGATGCCCGTCATGAACTGGAGTTCGAGGTAAATCAGT
>JAYVOX010000752.1:0-12376 GCA_043757695.1 Schlesneria sp. | reverse complement strand
CGAGTTGATAGCACCGCGTGATGAAGTGCAACGATCGGCATCACGAAAGTCTTCTTTTTTTCTGAGATGGCCAGAACCATTTGAAAAGGACTGACATTAAAGTACGTCAGCCTTTTCCGCTGCACCACCCGTTCGGGTGCCCCCTAACGAATGACGAAGGAGAGCTCATCATGACGAAGTTCGCGATTGCAATTGGCCTGTTGCTCGGCATTGCCGCCGTTGGAACGGCAGGTGAGGGACCACCCCCGCAAGGATTGTTCGACCTCGGTGTCGCCGCAGCCAAGGCTCCGAGTCTGGCGGCGGTTGACGCGGCGTCCAGTATCATCCGTAACTACGTCCCCTTCGGTTCACTTTTGGTGTCGTCACCCGCCGTCGCGGCTTCTCAAACGCTCACGCCGCTTCAGCAGAAGATCGTAAATGCGGCGAATGCCGATGCCACAAATGCCGCCTTTGGATATTCCTCCGGTGCTTCGTACGCCGTTTCTCCATGGGGCGGGACGACGACTTGGTTTACTGACGTGTATGGTACGCCGGGAACTAGGACTGATGGCATGCGAATGCGTGACGCGATTAACCGATACTACTCGTGGAAATGGGGCAACCCAAGTACACGGGGAACGCTCGATGCGGTCAAGAAAGCGATGATCGTTGATT
This sequence comes from Schlesneria sp., assembly GCA_043757695.1. Lineage (GTDB taxonomy): Bacteria > Planctomycetota > Planctomycetia > Planctomycetales > Planctomycetaceae > Schlesneria. The sequence goes on along the minus strand of JAYVOX010000752.1, from coordinate 11,722 downwards.
TTGACGGTCCCTCTTACGATCCGACCCGAAAGCAAGCGTTAGTCGATGAGATCGTGCGTGTCTACGACCTCAAGGTGTCGAGCAACGGTGGCCTCCGCGTTCAACCCCCGACGACCGATCAGGCCACGCTCGGCTTTCTGGGAATCAGGAAGCAATGCCTCGAATGGGCGAATAGCATCGCACTTGCCCAAGGCGGAAGTGCCAGAGGTTATGGATCGCCAAGCGTTGCTAACGCCGCCGATCACAGACCTGGAATGATGTTTAAGCTTATCACAGCCACGATTACTCACGCCGCGATCATTGTTGAAATGAAAACAGTGAATGGTGTCCTCCAATATCGGTTGGCGGAGGCGAATTGGGGCGGCGGCTGGATGAACCCAGGCGGCATGATCCCGTGGCAACGCACTGTCCAGAACAGTCGCTGGGTCACTCTTGGAGCCAACGACCGGGTAATTAGCTTCGAATAGTGGTGGTGCAAACCCGGGTATTACAGAGGAAGCTTTTCCCCTCGTTTCCAAGCTCCGGCTTGGAAACGAGGGGTGCCACTGGCGAGGGGCTTCGCTCGCCAGTGCTCTGCAACCTCAAATGATTTGGGTGGAATTCACGGCATCGACACACTGGCGGCTCAAAGCTGCCGCCAGTGGCACCCGACGCAGTGGCACGTCCGGTCTCGGGCACTTCGAGCCGATTCGGAGAACGTCACAGGAACTTGACGTTGTTCACGGCTTGATCGCTGCCCGTGGACGCGACGTACCGGAAGATGCGCCGAATGGCTTCACCGATGGCGCGGCTTTGCGGCCAGTAGACGATGCCCGCATGAGGGCGTGCCGTGCTGAGCCATTCGTCGTGGATCGCCAGAAAGTCCGCATCGCAGGACAGCATCAGCCGCCCTTGGCGAGTGGCCTCGGTCAGCAAGACCTCATCGTCGGTCTCGTTCAGTCCCAGTTCCTAGACCGTGACGATATCCACGCCGGGTGCCACTGGCGAGGGGCTTCGCTCGCCAGTGTTTTTCAACCTCAAATGAGTCAGATGGACTTCATGCCACCACCACACTGGCGGCTCAAAGCTGCGGCCAGTGGCACGTCCGGTCTCGGGCACTTCGAGACGCTTCGGAGAACGTCACAGGAACTTGACGTTGTTCACGGCTTGATCCCTGTCGGTGGACGCGACGTACTGGAAGATGCGCCGAATGGCTTCACCGATGGCGCGGCTTTGCGGCCAGTAGGCGATGCCCGCATGAGGGCGTGCCGTGCTGAGCCATTCGTCGTGGATCGCCAGGAAGTCCGCGTCGCAGGACAGCATCAGCCGCCCTTGGCGAGTGGCCTCGGTCAGCAAGACCTCATCGTCGGTCTCGTTTAGTCCGAGTTCCTAGACCGTGACGATATCCACACCCCGGCGGCGCAGGCCCTCGACGATTCCCGATTTGACGTGCTCGTCGGCCAATCCGCTGAGCATGGATCACCGCACCGCTTCGGGATGAGATTGTTGAAACTTCTCCACGGCCAGACGCTCGCTGGCGATGTCTGCCTGGATTTCGTCGCGGTGTTCGTAGTAGTAGCTGAGCGCGGCATGGACGTGAGCCAGCGTGATCGATGGATACTGCTGGCAAATCTCGTCGGGCGAAAGACCGTTCCACTCGTAGTCAGTCACGATGTCCTGAACTCGGACACGATGCCCGTCAAGGCGTGCCTTGCCGCCGCAAACACCGGGCGTCTTGGTGATGACAGTTTGCGTGGTCGCGGTGCTCATCCGCAGTCTCCGATCAGGGGAGCGATTGAGGTCAGAGGCGGCGATTATGCCAGCTCCCCACAAGTTCGTCAGCCGACGGACCGCAATTTGGTAGTGGTACAGTTTGGCGAGCGGGGGACATCAGTCCCCCGAGTTTTCGTGATGATTCTCGGGGGATTAACATCCCCCGCTCGCCAAACCGTACCACTGCCCGCAATTCGTGCTTTTCTCGCCGGGTGCCACAGCGAGGGGGCTTCACTCAACAGTGGCAGGGTGGCTTTGCTGGGATCGACGGGTGGCCGGGGTTGGAGCGTTTCGCGAAACCCCGGGGCTTCGTCCAAAGCGACTCCAGCCCCGGCCACCCCGCCGAAATGTTCAAACCAAACGGATTCAGCAACAACGTAGGAATGTTTCTCTGGCTGAGTCGTCCGAAACTGCTCACCTCGGAGGGGTCTTGCTTGGTGCGACCGCACTTAAAGCGGTGCGGTACGCGGAGGCACTGGCGCCCGAAAGAATATACTCAGGTACCTTCAGCTGTTTCGCGAGAGCAACACATTCATTCTCGGTTAGCTCTTTGCCCTTCCAATTACTTTCAACCATTTTTGCACTGAGAACATCGTTATTAGCTTGGAATCCAATACCACTCACAATATTAACGGCGGCAACGGCGCCGACTCTGGCGCTAGCGGACGTCAAGTTAGCCGCACGTAGCATGCTGCTCATCAACAATACTTTTTCCGGCGGTGCCATCTTTTTGTATCGACTGCTAGATTCCATTGCCGCCAAGAGTCGCATGGCGTGGATTCTGTCCTGCATACCCTGAAGTGCCGCTTTACGATACAGGTTAGTTTCGCGACCTATGGCTAATTCGCAAAGAGCAACAAGGTCGCCCATCGTCTTTGCACTAGAAATGTCGATGCTGCTACGTTCAACGATCGGAGCCAGAGCTCGGTCGAACAACTTCGATTCATTTGCGATAATCTCGTTCTTGATGGATTCGACCATACCAAGTTCGCTGGCGACGGACCTAGCGAAGGCATCCATGGCGTCTGGATATTCACTCTTAGCGTACTCGATTCCCACAGCAACCAATCTAAGCCCATCGAGAGCTAACGCGACTTCTCCATTCGGATTAGCCGTTGCTTCTTCAATCACCTTAGCTATCTCATTCAACATGTCTTTGTCGCGGATACTCATCCGTGCCACTTCTTGTAGTGCTTTCGCGAGTCGGACATTTTCCATTTCACCGTCGCCTGAAAGTTGCGCTGCTTTTCGTTCAATCAACATCAGTTCTCGAAAGTTGTGCGCTCGAATTGCCGCAGCGTTATTCGTCTCAGGAAAGTTGGCTGACATCAACCGATCGATGGCGCCAAAGGGTTCACAAAGGGCTGCGATTCGTTCCGGAAGCAACCCATATTTGGGATTGTGGACTTCCGCCGCGAATGTCGTCGCCGAATTGCGCCGCCGATCGAAAATACGGGTGACGTAATCTTCTGTGACCTTCTGAGAATGATTTTGAGCGGTTTCTGCAAGCTCAGCTGCCACTGACTTAGCAGTGCCAGATCCGCCAAGAGCCGACATCAACGCCTTCAGTCCTTGTTCACTCGCGCTAGCCTCTTGCGAATACAGGCGAGATAGCGATTTAAGCTCACTTGGCTTTAAAGCCGACAGCTTGGTGTTTCCTTCCAGGTATGCCTTCAGAGCTGGATTATCGCGAATGAGTTTCTCTTTGAACTCCGGGCGAGTCTTTGTCACTTCACGCAGTTCAGCGGCTCGAATGCGCAACGCGATTGCGTGATCGTCGGCTGCAACGTCGTGAGAAAATGGCATTGCAGCCAGGATCACTATTAGTCTCACTATCGATAAATATGCTTGTCGGCATTCCATGTTCTGGTCCTCTTCTAACTGGTAGTGATTAACTGTGGTCGCGGCTCTGTAGAACCACGAGTTCCACCGCCGGGTGCCTCTGGTCGCAGCTTTGTGCCGCCAGTGCTTTTCCCTCGTTCCCAAGCTCCGGCTTGGGGGACGCCCGTCTTTGAAGCTCCGCTTCGCGATTGCGGAGTTTGCGTCGAATTGGTTCGCCAAGCTGGAGCTTGGTGATGTCCGTTCCCAAGCCGGAGCTTGGGAACGCGTACGGGCGGATCAAAACTACCGCCATTGGCACATGGATAACACGCGCTCTTCATCATTTCGCATTGAGCGCGGAATACACCGCCGTGGAGATCTTGCCGACATCGGCGTAGCCGCTGTTGGTCATCAAGCTGGGCCACCCCGCGACTCGTGCTTTCTCGCACCGTCACTTTCAAACTGTCATTGATGTTTCGGGACACCCAATACCGTTGCTTCGGTCTATACAGTTTCAAGCTGGCCTACCCCGCGAGAAGCTTACTTACCGCCCTTTGTCTGGCTCATAAAGAAGTCCAACCAACCGAGCAACAAAACGTCTTTGATTTCTTGAGATTGACGAAGTTCTTCCGGCGGCTTTCCCCAATAAAAGCCGATCCAGCCGCTGCAATTTTTTTCCGAGCGTTGAATAAACTGAGCGAATTCGTTCATTGAACATTTCAGTGGAAACGTCTCTTCGATCAAAACCGGTTTGCCAACAGAAAAGCCCGCCAGCGTCTCAATCGCTTCGTCTAACTTGTCTTTTTCCGGGTAAAGGTGAACGCACAAGAAGTCGAGATCTCCTGCGACCTTCTCAGGCACGAATCCGGAGGTCAGTCCCGGACGATCCAAGCTCCACTCAACAAGACCGACTGTTATCAGATGTCGTTTGTCTTTGGCTCGGATTGCTGCTGTCAGATATTGGACCCACTTTCGGGCAATGTCAGGGCGAGGCCGGTCTCTCTGATCGAGAGTAATGAATTGAACGAAATGCTTTCCTGCGAAAGCCGGCCCCAGCCACTCTCCATCCGTTCGCTTTCCACCCGGCACGACCGGCTCGTTCATCAGGTCGTAGCAAAAAATGGCGGGGCTTTCGGCACAGGTCGCCGAGACAGCCTGCCAAAATCGAGCTTGCACGTCCCACCGGCCCTGCTCTTCCAACTTGTCCTACCAGACGGGAACATCTTTCTTGTGGTAGCAGCCCAAGCCGGTCAGATCGAGGTAAATGCGATCCTGCTCCGCAAGGCTGATGAGCTTGGCCAAATGCACGAGAGCGTTCGCGTTCGGGTTGTCCGGACCATCCATGAATTTGGCGAGTTGAAGGTGGACTCGAACAACATTGGCCCCCATTTTTTTCATTTGAGAGAAATGTGCTACCACTGTGGGCCATTCCGTCTCCCAGTAATCTTCGAGCAACCGCCCCGAATTGTCGTGGTCGTAATTAAATCCGATCGGTTTGAAAACCTTTCCACTCGGTTCGAGTACAAATCCCAGCTTGTCCTTTGAGACGACGACCCAAGGCATCTCGCTTGCACCAAGCGGCTGCCCTGCGGCAAAAATCATGACGCATAAGGCAGTTGCCGCCAAAAACAATAACTTCGTGTTCATGATCTTACTTTCAATAATAGGTAGCTGGTCACAACAAACCGCCCCATTGGAAGTCCCGTTGAACAGGTGCGTCTCGCCGAGCTTCCGCGGCACCCCTACGTTTCTCATCACTTCGCATTGAGCGCCGAATACACTGCCGTGGAGATCTTCCCTCGTTCCCAAGCTCCGGATTGGGAACGCCCGTCTTCGAAGCTCCGCTTCTTGGATTTGGGGTTCGCGTCGGATCGGTTCGCCAAGCTGGAGCTTGGTGATGTCCGTTCCCAAGCCGGAGCTTGGGAACGAGGGCGAGGGTGAGGGTGAGGGTGAGCATCCCAGCCACCGCGTCCCGTAGTGGAACTGTTCTATTGAGGCGAGTACTGGGGTGGAAGTTGTGCTCGAACTGTGAAGGTTCGGGAAGTCACGTCAATTTGTTCCGACTTCCCGAAGTCGATTCGATCCGCAACTTGCTGGATGTCGGTGACGGGTGCGACGACAGCCTTGTATTCGGTATCCGAGATCCAGAACACAGTGGCAGAACACTCGCCGCCCGATCGCACTACATTGTGCCTATAGTAGTTGACCGTCTTTTCGCCACTGGTCGATCCCATCGGACCCGGTAGTGTGGCCTGGGCCACCTGCTTTGCTATGAACTCCATCGCTGTCGAACTTTGATTATTCACGGTGCCTGTGATCCGAATCACCACGGCGGTGCCTTTGCCAAACTCCACTTCGAGATCTTCCACATCGGGATCGGGAAGCGGGGACGGCAAATCTAACCGGATCGTCACCGTTCGATTTACTTGATCAATACTTGCCTGGCTCCCAAATCCAAGTCGCGCGACGAACTGGCTGAGATCGATGACCGGCCATGCGCCGAAGACGACTCGCCCGTTTCGGCGCGAGCCATCAATGACCGAAGTCGCGGGCAGGTTTGTTGAGGCGATGTTGTATTTGAACTCTTGGGTGAAAGGGATCGGCTGGGTTAAGAATCGAGCGCCTTTAGCCCGCTCGACAGCCGCTGCCTGTCTTGCCTCAAGCTCTGCCTTGGCGGCCTGCTGACCTCGTTGGTGATTCGCCTGAGTTTCGGCATTGGCCCGCTTCAAATCCTGATCGTAGTCAAATGCCGCTACCCGCCGGACCCGACGACGAAGATAGGTGATGGTCTCCTGGGATTCGTCGCGAACATTGCTGAATGTCACGGTGACATGCTTACCGCTGCCGAATTTTTTGACGAAGCTTTCGATGGAATCGCGAACGGCTTTCTCCTGTCGCTGATCGACTTCACGATCCGCCGCAGCCTTCGCTCTGACTACCGGATCGAGGGGCGTTCCCTTGGCCAGCCAACCTCCACCCAAGATGGGGGCCAAGCTCCAGAGGAGGAAGATCACAAAACATCCGACGGCCCCCGCAATGATCGCCTTCATCTGTTTGAACGAGTCGGAAGATCGCTTTCGCGACTTCCCTTTCGGCTTCCGCTTTTGCCTTCGCGGGGGAACATCGTCTTCGTCGTAGGCCATTCCAGCCTCCATATCGAACGGGCGAGTGGTCAGGAGTTCGGCTCACAGCCGAACCATATGTCAGCTCAACACGTCGTGCAAGACGTGGCCGTGGACATCGGTCAGGCGGCGTTCGATGCCGTTGTGATAGAAGCTGAGTCGCTCGTGATCGAGGCCGAGGAGATGCAGGATCGTGGCGTGGAGGTCGTAGATGGTTGAGACCTTTTCGACGGCTCTGTGTCCGAAATCGTCGGTCGCTCCGTAGGTGAAGGCGCGCTTCACACCGGCTCCAGCGAACCACGCGGTGAAGCCTGTGGGATTGTGATCGCGGCCGCTGGCTCCCTTTTGGAAGGTCGGCATTCGACCGAACTCCGTCACCCAGACGACGAGCGTGTCTTCCAAGAGGCCCGTCCGCTTGAGATCGCGCAGCAGTGCAGCGGCGGGTTGGTCGAGGATCGGGCCGTGGATGCTGTACTGCGTCTTGAGCGTCTTGTGTCCGTCCCAGTTACCGACGCCCTCACCCATCGCATACGAGCCGTTGAAGAGTTGCACGAACCGGACGCCTCGTTCGAGCAACCGCCGCGCGAGCAAGCAATTTCGCCCGAAGCCCGCCTTCGTTTTGTTCTCGTCATGCAGACCGTAGAGCGTCTGCGTTTCGAGGCTCTCGCCTGACAGGTCCGAGACTTCCGCCGCGCGCAGTTGCAGCTTGGCCGCGAGTTCATAGCTGGCGATGCGTGCGGCGAGGTCCGTGTCGCCGGGGTGCAGTTCCAGATGACGTTCATTGAGCCGTTTGAGGAAGTCTCGTGTCGCGGCTTCGGTCGGCGCGGTGATTTCTGGCGGGCGCGCTAAATTCGCGATCGGCTTGTCGGCGTTGAAGGGCGTCCCCTGGAAGACGGCGGGGAGGAATGCGCTGCTCCAGTTGTTCGAGGCGGCTTGAGGCACACCGCGCGGATCGGGGATGGCGACGAAGCTCGGCAGATCGCTCGCGTCGCTGCCGAGGGCATAACTGACCCACGCCCCGATGCTGGGAAAGCCATCCAGCGTGAAACCGGTACTCATCTGGTTTTCGGCCGGGCCGTGCGTGTTGCTTTTCGCGGTCATCGAGTGGATGAAGCACATCTCGTCGGCAAGGGCCGCGAGATTCGGAAGGAGTTCCGAAATCATCTTGCCGCTCTCGCCGCGCGGCTTGAATTCCCACTGCGGTGCGACGAGGTTCCCGTTCTCCCCCTGAAACGTCACAAGTTTCTCGACGCCCGGCAACGGCTGACCGTCGCGCTTCACCAACTCGGGCTTGTAGTCCCACGTGTCAACGTGACTGACGGCTCCCGAGCAGAAGATCATCACGACGCGCGACGCCTTCGGCGTGAAGTGACTCTCCCGCGCCGACAGCGGCGCTTCGGGACGGACGGACGGACGAATGGGACTCTTTGCGCCATCGCGCGCCCGCAACTGACCGTCTCCCGCCAGAAGCGAAGCCAGCGCGAGGCCGCTCAGCCCACGCGACGCATCGAACAGGAAATCACGTCGCGCGAGAAGCGACTGACCGGCGGCAGAAAGTGGTGACATTGAAGGACCTCATTGAGGCAGAGGCTCAAACGGAGCCACGATTCGGCCGCGGGTTGACCGTGCAAGTACGCCGCAGTGTTCGGTTGCATCAGCCCGGAGGGCGGCAGGTCGTTGCCCTCCGGGGCGGCATGAACCATCGACTTAGGAGACTGTTGAAGAACCGTAGGATGGACGGCCTCGTCCGTCCGTTTCCGATGGATTTTCGCTCGGACGAGGCGTCCAAGCTACGTCTTTCAACAAGCTTTTAGGATCGCTCGAGGAATAACTGTCGTGGTTGTGTGGTGATTCACTCGGACAGACTGAGTTTGCGGTCCAAGGTAGCCCTGTCGCTCCGCGACAGGTAGCGAGATGAACCAGACCGCGATTTGGCGAGCTGGTGTACCGAGACTCAGAGAGCCATCCCCGCGCCCGCGCTTCCTGTCGCGGAGCGACAGGGCTACCTTCGCAAACCAAATGCGGACCGTAATTTCTCGAACGATCCTTAGGAGACGGAAGGGGCGGCGACAAAATGAAAAGAAGGCCGCACATCCCCACCGGGCTTGTCCGAACTTACGTTCGGTCCCAAGGACGGCGTGAAGACGCCGCCCCCCAGCCACACGCTCGCATCACTTCACTAGGACTCGGTACGGCAGCACCGTGAGGACTCGTTCCTTGGCGAGCAGGTCGTAGATGCTGAGACCCCGCAGTTGCGATGCGACTTCTTCCGGAAGCGACTTGAGCAGCGCGGCACTGGTTGCACGCAGGCTGGTGGTACTGGGGTCGATCGGGCCGAACAGGGCTTCAAACGGGCTGGTCGGTTTGGGGAGGTCGAGTCGTTCGAGCTTGTCATCGGGCTTGAGACCAGCCGCCTGCTTCGCGTGAGCGATCGCGTCGCCGAGTGTGCCGAGTTCATCGACCAAGCCAAGCTGAAGGGCCTGCACGCCGGTGTAGACTCGCCCGCGAGCCATCTTTTCCAGCTTCTCGACATCCATCTTGCGTCCGGCTGCGGCCTTCGTGGTGAACTGCGCGTAGATGTCGTTGAGCATCTTTTGCATGGCGGTCTTCTCGCTGTCCGAGAAGGGAGTCGTGGTGCTGAGGACGCCGCTGTTCTTGCCGCGCATGACGATGCTCGTCGTGATCCCGACCTTCTCGTAGAACTTCTCGAAAGCGATCTTGCCCCCCACGACACCGATCGAACCGGTCAGCGTTCCCGGCTCGGCGAAGATGCGGTCGGCTCCCATCGCGATGTAGTAGCCGCCGCTCGCGGCCGTGTCGCCCATACTGACGATGAACGGCTTCTTGCCGTCGAGTCCTTCGAGTTCATGCCACATCAGGTCGCTGGCCAGAGCGCTGCCGCCGGGGCTGTCGATCCGCAGGACGACAGCCTTCACGGTCGAATCGTCGCGCGCCTGACGGATGGCCTTGATCATCGTGGTCGATCCCATTGTCTGCTCACCGAAGAACGGATCGCTCGCACTGGAACCGGACATGATCGCACCGGTGGCGTTGATGACGGCGATCTTCGGAGCGGTCGATTTGCGCGCGGTTGGCTCCACGCCCATGATGACGTTCATCATCTTGGCCATGCCGGTGAAGCCACTGAAGTCGGTGTCGATCTTCTTCTTGCCGTAGCCTTTCGTGACTTTAACTTCGGCCGTTTTGTCGTCTCCTTTGACGAGCGACTCGATCGCGTCTTCGTAACCGACCACGTCGATCAGCCCGAGCCGCTTGGCATCAGCGGCCGTGTGCAGCCCGGTGTCGATGAGGGACTTCACTTGTTCGGGGTTCAGCTTGCGCCCGGTCGCGATCATTTCAATGATCTGGCGGTAGTAGTCGTCCAGAATCGCTTCCATCTCTTCACGAAAGGCGGGACTCATTTCGGAACGGCTGTACGGTTCGGCCGCCGATTTGAACTCGCCCACGCGCAGCATCTGCGGCTCGATTGAGAGCTTGTCGAACAGGTTCTTGTAGAACGAGACCTCCGCCCGCAGACCGGGGAGCATCAGCATTCCCGATTCGGGCAGGACGATCTGGTCGCAAGCAGCGGCGATCAGATAGGACTTCGTGTCGGCACTCTCCATCCACGCATAGACCTTGCGACCCTTGGCCCGCATCTTCTGAATGCCGACGCGCAGTTCGTTGAGCTTCGCCCAACCGATCGACGGATCACTGATGTGCAGGATGACGGCGTCCAAGCTGTCGTCGCGTGCCGCCTTGTCGAGCCGCTGTAAGCCGGAGCCGAGCGTCTCAACCACATCACCGAACAGACCCGGTGCCGTCACTCCTTCCGAGTAGCCGCCGGTGATCTCGATATGAGCCACGGAGAGCTTCTTCTTCGCACCGGCCTCGACCTTGTCGGCCGCATCTCCGGGAGCGTTCGCCGCGAACACGGGTGAGATCAAACTCGGCGCGAACGCGCACCACGCCAACAGCACAGCAAACAGTTTCATTGCAGAAGTTCCTCAAACAAGCCCGCGACTCGCCGCGAGCAGAATGCCAACACACAGTACAGTTCACGCGGCAGTTCTAGCCCACGTCTCGGAAACCGTCCAGTTGATCGGTTGGGTTGGTGGTTAAGGCGAGCGGCAGGAACAGATTTACCCGTAGGATGGACGCCTCGTCCGTCCGAGTTGCCGCTGGTTGTGACGGACGGACGAGGCGTCCATCCTACGACTGGGTATGCCAGTACTTGCCGCTCGCCTAAGAACGTGGTGTCGGGTCGTTCACGGGTGATCCCGGTCTGGTTCCCTCGCTCACGCTTCGGGTTGGTATATCTCGCGCGGCCCAAACTGAGTCTTTCCGAGCGAGGTATAAATCATTTCCTGCCGGTCGCCTTAACATCTTCCAGCCCCACATCGGCGGCGGTCGAGCCTTCGCGACCCACCATGCACGCTTCAAACAGCCTCGGGCTTGGCTCCGTGACCAACGATTCCTCAAGGATCAGTAATCACCTTGCCGTTCGTCGTCCGACAAAGTTACCATGCGACCCCTTCGGCCTTGCGGCAGGAAGGAGTCTCCAATTTGAGTGGGACGATTGAACGAGAGCTGACACCCAGTTGAGGAATCCACGTGCTTGACCTCCTGACAAATCAGCACCGTCTGTGTGACGGCATTTCGCGGCGGAACATGCTGCGAGTCGGGGCACTCGGCGTCGGCGGGATCACTCTGGCAGACCTGTTTCGGATCCAGGCTCAGGCCGCCGAATCGTCCGAATACAGGACTCGGCCGTCCAAGAAGTCGGTGATCCTCCTGTGGCAGAACGGCGGGCCGTCTCATCTGGAGACGTATGACCTCAAGCCGAACGCGGTGAGGGAAGTGCGCGGGCCGTTCTCCCCCATCCAGACCAATGTGCCGGGGATGGAGATCTGCGAGCTGTTGCCGATGCACGCCAAGATCGCCGACAAGTTCACGCTGATCCGCTCGTGCTCGCACAACTACGCCGGACACAACGACGGCATCCCCGTCATGATGAGCGGCTATCC
>JAYVOX010000751.1:0-12397 GCA_043757695.1 Schlesneria sp. | reverse complement strand
CGCTTAATTTTGGGGTAGCCATGTTCGCCAGAACGTGGGAATCCCGCACTCTGGCGAGTGCAGCTACCCGATTATTTAGCGTGGCGGACGCACTAGCGGTGTTCTAGCGTCAGATCGCGATCGTTTCATTGGGACTGGGCGTCCGTGGTCAGACACTTCAGTCTTGATCCGCGATGGCCTTCATCCGTGCCCCGGCTTTGCATCCGTGCGGTCTCTTCGCTTTGAACAAAGGGAATCGCACGGATGGCAAAGCCGGGGCACGGATGAAGCACGAAGAGCCGATCAGGATCGGCAGCTCAATCACGGTCGTAAATGGGCGAACCGGAATCTTCAGCTCGATCAACACCAGTTGTTGATGCGCCGGTCCTTATTGGCCAACCGTGCGCCGGCTTCAATCCTCGCGGTACGTCGCGTAGGAATTGAAGGTCTCCCACAGCGAGACCTCTTTCACTGGCAGCCGATGAGACTTGGCGAAGTCGTAGATCAGCTTCGCGATGCTCTCCGCCGTAGGGTTCTCCGAGACGAGGTACATCGGCTCACCCATGTCGCGCAGGATCGGCACGATCGGGTCGGCTTCGTGCAGGATCATGCGGTGATCGAGGTTGGCATCAATCCAACCGGCCACGTGTTTCTTGATGTCCGAGAAATCGATGACCATCCCGCGATGATCGAGTTCCATTCCCTCTAGGACAATCACTGCCTTGCCATTGTGGCCGTGGAGGTGCTTGCACTTGCCGTCGTAATTGAGCAGCCGGTGCCCGTAACAGAAGTCGATCTCTTTGGTCACGCGAAACATGGCGATCCTCCTGTGAGTGGGCGAAACGAGCGAGTGATTCGTGGCGGAGTTCCGAGAGTGTCGGTGCGATTCCAATACTGCTGGTCGTTCAAAGTGAGACCGATTCTAGGAGCGGCCTCACGCGCGAACAACCGGCTCGTCAGCAGCATCCAAACGATTGTCATGGGAGACGTTTTCCTCGCGACTCCCGTGCGGCTAGAGTCTTGAAACTGGTTCAAGAGTGCCCGTCCTACTAAACATGGTCTGGTTTGGGTGCGTTGGATTAAGAACAAATCCTCCTCGAACATCTTCCACTTCGACTTGAAGAAAGCGGCTTCATGCTCATGACTCATGACTCCTCGTGCGATGTTGGACCTCGCTCATCACGATCGTTCTGGAATCGGATCGGTAAGCCGTTGATAAGCCTCGGTTGGCTAGCAGTCATCGCAACCGGTCGCGCGGTCGCAGCGGCGGATGCACCGCTCGAATACAACCGCGATATCCGGCCGATTCTCATTGAGACGTGTTTTGCCTGCCACGGACCGGACAGCGCGGCGCGCAAGGGGGATTACCGGCTCGATCGGCGCGACGACGCGATCGGGAAAAAGGTCATCGTGCCAGGTCATCCGGACGAGAGCGAAGCGCTGCGGCGCATCCTCTCCACCGATCCCGACGAAGTCATGCCGCCTCCCTCCACCAGGAAGGTGCTGACGGCCGAGCAAAAGAAAATGATCCGCCAATGGATCGAGCAGGGGGCCGAGTATCAGCCGCACTGGTCGTTCCTCGCGCCGATGAAGGCGGCTCCGCCCACCGTGAAGAACGCGGGTTGGGTGAAGAACCCGATGGATCGGTTTGTCTTGGCGAAGCTCGAAGCGGCGGGATTGAGTCCCGCACCGGAAGCCGATCGCCGCACGCTGGCTCGACGAGTTTGTCTCGATCTGACCGGGTTGCCGCCGACTCCCGAAGTGGTCGAGGCGTTCGTCGCCGATCAATCGCCGAACGCCTACGAAAAACTGATCGACAAGCTGATGGAGTCGAAGCAGTGGGGCGAGCATCGCGGGCGCTACTGGCTCGATGCCGCTCGTTATGCCGACACACATGGCATTCACTTCGACAACTACCGCGAGAATTGGGCCTACCGCGCGTGGGTGATCGATGCATTCAACAAGAACATGCCGTTCGATCAGTTCACCGTCGAGCAGTTGGCGGGAGACCTGTTGCCGAACCGGACGCTCGACCAGCAAGTCGCGTCGGCCTTCAACCGCTGCAACATCACGTCGAGCGAAGGAGGGGCGATCGCCGAAGAGTATCTCGTGCTCTACAACCGCGACCGGACCGAGACCACGGCGCAAGTGTGGCTCGGCATGACGGCGGGTTGCGCGGTCTGTCACGATCACAAGTTCGACCCGCTCAGCCAGAAAGAGTTCTACGAACTGGCGGCGTTCTTCAACAACACGACTCAGGCCGCGATGGACGGCAACATCAAGGACACGCCGCCGGTCATCATGGTGCCGCAGCCGGAAGACCGACCGCGGTGGGAGTCGCTCTCCAAGGAAATCGCCGACGCACGCAAGCAGATGGATGTCCGCAAGCAAGAGGCGAAGCCCGACTACGACACGTGGCTGGCCAATGCGAAAGCCGATGAGTTCGCGGCTGCCATCCCCTCGGACAAGCTCAGCCTGCATGCCCCGTTCAACGAGGGGAAGGGAGAAGAGTTGACCTTCACCGTGGCCGGTCAGACAAAGACGATCCCCGCGCCGAAGGCCAACTGGATCGAAGGCCATGTCGGTGCGAAGGGTCTGAAAATCACGGCCGACACAAAACTCGAATGGCCGGAAGTCGGCGACTTCGACACGAACCAACCGTTCTCGTGCGGGATGTGGGTCAAGATTCAGAAGCGGAACATAACGGGGTCGCTCGTCGCCCGCATGGAAGAGGCGGACACGGGACATCGCGGGTGGGACATGTGGCTCGAAGGGGGCCGCATCGGAATTCACGTCGTCAGCAAGTGGCCCGAGGATGCGATGAAGACGGTGGCCACGACCGAAGTCAACGTGAACGAGTGGCATCACGTCCTCGTCACGTGTGACGGCTCGGGCAAGGCCGAGGGACTGAAGGTCTATTACGACGGGACTCCTCAGCCGACGACGAACCCCGTCAACGCTCTCCAGGCCACGACGAAGACCAAGGTGCCGTTCAAGTTGGCTCAGCGGAACGTCTCTTCGCGCGTGAACGACTTCGCGCTGCAAGACCTGCGTGTCTACGAAAAGACGCTCGATGCAAGTGAGATTCAGCGACTCGCCCGTTCGACCCGCGCGGCGTCGCTCGCCCTGAAGCCCACCGACCAGCGGACCGATGCCGAGAAGAACGAACTCTTCGACTGGTGGCTGACCGCGATGGACCCGGTCCATCAGGAGCGGCAAGCGAAGGTGAACACGCTCGCCACCGAAGAGGCCGTGCTGCGTGGTCGCGGCACGATCGCCCACGTCATGCAGGAGAAGGGCGACGAGGCGATGGCCTTCATTCTGTATCGCGGTGAGTACGACAAGCGCCGCGATCAGGTGAAGCCGTCCACTCCGAGCATCCTGCCGCCGCTCCCCGAAGGTCCGCGCAACCGCATCGCGTTCGCGAACTGGCTGCTGCGGCCAGACCATCCGCTGACCGCGCGCGTCACGGTGAACCGCTTCTGGCAGGAATTATTTGGTAGCGGCATCGTGCGAACATCCGGCGACTTCGGCATCGCGGGTGAGCTGCCGTCGAACCAAGAACTGCTCGATTGGCTGGCCGTCGAATTCCGCGAAGGATCGCCAAGCGTGGCCTCTGCACCATCAACCACCAACGCTCAACCCGCAACCACTCCCTGGGACATCAAACGTTTCTACAAGCTGCTCGTCACGTCGGCGACGTATCGCCAATCGGCAGCCGTGACGCCGGAGAAGCAAGAACGGGATGCCGCGAACAAACTGCTGTCGCGCGGCCCGCGCTTCCGCATGGACGCCGAGATGATCCGCGACTACGCGCTCGCCGCCAGTGGGATCCTCGTCCCCAAGCTGGGCGGTCCGAGCGTGAAGCCCTACCAACCCGAAGGAGTCTGGGAGGCGGTCGCGATGATCGGCAGCAACACCCGCGACTACAAACGCGACACCGGCGAGAGCCTCTACCGACGCAGCCTCTACACGTTCATCAAGCGTTCCGCCCCGCCGGCCTCGATGGAAATTTTCAACGCCACCGCGCGCGAACAATGCACCGTCCGACGAGAACGAACCAACACGCCGCTGCAGGCACTGGTGACGCTCAACGACGTTCAGTTCATCGAAGCGGCACGGCATCTCGCGCAGAGTGTTCTCCAGTCGGGAGGGACGACCGATCAACAACTCGATCAACTCGCCAAACGACTCCTCGCCCGGCCGTTCCGCGCGAGCGAACTCCCCGTCGTGAAGAACTCCCTCGCCGAACTCACCGCCTACTACCGCGACCACGAAGCGGACGCGAAGGCCCTCATCACCACCGGCGAATCCAAACCGGATGCGACTCTCGATCCGAAGACACTCGCCGCCTGGACGATGCTGGCGAATGAGGTCATGAATCTGGATGAAGTGTTGAACAAGTGAGCCGACCGTCCCTTGAATTGCAGGAGCATCACATGATTCGAGCCATCATTCGTCAGGGGCATATCGAGCCACTGGACCAGCTTCCCAAGGAGTGGTCCGAAGGGCAGGAGGTGACCGTCGAAATCAGAGACGGCCAGATGTCAGATCGCGAAATTCTGAAGTGGCATGCCGATTGGAAGGCCGACTGCCAGGGCTTTTCCGAAGCGGATCAGGCAGAACTCGACAACGCCCTTCGTGAGATTCGACAACAGGGAAAAGAGCAGATGCGAAAGGAAATGGGGTTGTGATGAGGCGATTCCTGCTTGATACGAATCACATCAGCAAGGCCATCAATCCCGCTGCCGCGATGGCCCAACGGATCGTTGAGGCACAGCGCGACGGGCATCGGATCGGCGTTTGCCTGCCGGTCCTCTGCGAGGTGGAAGCGGGAATGAGATATGTGCAACGGCCGGTACTCTATCGCAAAAGCCTCGATCATCTGCTCAAGACGGTTCGCGTGTGGCCAATGGATGCGTTGACCACAAAACTCTACGGCGATTTGTTTGCTGAACTTCGCTCACTGGGACGCGCCCTGTCCACGGTCGATGTGATGATCGCAGCCTTGGCTCGCCAATTCGGTTTCACCATCTTGACCTCGGATCGAGACTTCGATGCTGTCAGCGGCGTGACTGTCGAGAATTGGTTAGTCGAGTCAGCGGATCATCAATGAAATGTTCAGCCTCGTTCGGCAAATCTCGCTTCTGAAGTCGCAATTTGAAACCTCACGTTTTCACCCTTTATCCTCCGATCCATTCAAGCTTGGAAACATGCCGATGGCCAAGAAAGCCGCCGCCAAACTGATCGCGCAGGAAGAGCTGGAAAGCACGATCCACATCGTGCGCGGACAGCGCGTGATGCTCGATTCGGACCTCGCCGAGTTGTATGGCACCACGACAATGCGACTGAACGAACAGGTCTCGCGAAACCTCGAACGGTTCCCTGATGATTTTTCGTTTGTCCTGACTCAGCAAGAGTTTGCAAACTTGATATCGCAAATTGCGATATCAAGTTCAGCACACGGCGGACGCCGAAAACTGCCTCGTGTCTTCACCGAGCACGGTGTCGCCATGCTGTCCAGTGTGCTTCGTTCGCCGACGGCCGCTCGGGTGAACATCGAGATCATGCGGACGTTTGTTCGGTTGAGAAGACTGCTCGCCACGCCGGGTGAGTTGGTGGCGCAGATCAATCAGTTGGCGGAGACCGTCAAGCTGCATGACCACCAGATCAAGGCGATCTCCGATGTCCTGCGAAAGATGATGGAGCCGCCTCCACCGACGACGCCGAAACGCAGGATCGGCTTTCGTGCGGGAGAGTAAAGCAGCCAGCAACGTGAAGTAGCAGCCAAATACAAAGCCAGAAGACCCCTCACCCTCTCCCCGCAAGGCCGGGGCGAGGGGACAGGAATGAAGCAACAAGCAACGACAAAGGAGACAACCATGAACCTGTTTCAAGACCCACTTCAGCAATACCGGCAGAACATGACGCGGCGGCATTTCTTTTCTCAAGGCTCGAACGTGCTTGGCACGGCGACGCTGGCTTCGTTGTTGGGAGGCGGTATCGGCGGGAGTGCCTTGGCGGATGCGGCCAAAGGGACCGGGGCCGCTCATCCGTTGATGACGCATCACGCGCCGAAGGCCAAGCATGTGATCTATCTGCACATGGTCGGTGGTCCGCCGCAGATGGACTTGTACGACTACAAGCCGGTCATGAATGACTGGTACGACAAGGACTTGCCCGAGTCGATTCGCAAAGACCAGCGTTTGACGACGATGACTTCGGGGCAGGCCCGCTTCCCGATCGCGCCGTCGAAGTTCAAGTTCGCTCAGCATGGTCAGTCCGGCATGTGGGTCACGGAACTGCTGCCGTGGACGGCGAAGGCGGTCGATGACATGTGCTTCATCCGCAGCATGAACACCGAGGCGATCAATCACGAACCGGCGATCTCGTTCATGCAGACGGGGAACCAAATCACGGGTCGGCCGTGTCTCGGGGCGTGGGCTTCGTATGGACTCGGCTCGCTGAACGATGACCTGCCGACGTTTGTCGTCCTCGTCGCGAAGCCAACCAACACCGAACAGGTGCAGGCGATCTCGGCCCGCCTCTGGCAGTCGGGCTATCTGCCGGGCGAACACTCGGCCACGTCATTTCGCAGTGCGGGAGACCCGATCCTGTACATCAACAACCCGCCGGGCGTCCCCACGGAAATTCGCCGCAAGATGCTGGATGGCCTGCGCCTATTGAACGAGCAGACGCTGGCACAACTCGGCGATCCCGAGACGCGCACGCGCATCGAGCAGTACGAACTCGCATTCCGCATGCAGGCGAGCGTTCCCGAACTGACCGACATCGCCCGCGAACCGGCCTCGACCTACGAACTCTATGGAGAGGAGGCCAAGAAGCCGGGCACCTTCACCAACCACGTCCTGCTCGCTCGGCGCATGGTCGAGCGCGGCGTGCGGTTCGTGCAGATTTACATCAACAACTGGGACACTCACGCCAACGTCGCGGGGCGGCTGCCCAGCCAGTGCAAGGACGTGGACCAAGCCTGTTACGCGCTGATTCAAGACCTCAAACAACGCGGCCTGTTCGACGAGACGCTCATCATCTGGGGCGGTGAGTTCGGCCGGACGATCTACTCACAGGGCGGTCTGTCGAAGGAGAACTACGGCCGCGATCATCATCCGCGCTGCTTCACGATGTGGATGGCGGGCGGAGGCGCGAAGGGAGGCACGATCCACGGCGAGACCGACGACTTCAGCTACAACATCGTCAAGGATCCGGTCCCCGTCCACGACTTCCACGCCACGGTGCTGCATCTGCTCGGCTTCGACCACGAACGGTTCAGCTACAAATATCAGGGCCTCGACCAAAAACTGACGGGCGTCGAACCCGCACACGTCATTCCGCAGTTGATCTCGTAGCGAGACTCCACGGCTCGACTCGAATGCTGCCATCCCTTTGGAGTGCGGGGATTCATCACCGCTTTCTTTTCTTGCAGCGCACCGATTTTTTTGAAAGCCTCGATGCTGGACGATACTTCAAAAACTCACTCAGAAAGACGAGAAAGGAAAGCGGTGATGAATCCCCGCAGTCCAAAGTTCGCAACGCCGTGACTGTGGCACCCTGAGCTTGATCCGTTTCCTTTCAAACAGCCGCTCCCAACGATTCACGGCCGCAAACACTCCCACTTGGAAAGTTCGCTGATGCAAAGATTCGCTTGGTTCATGCGTGCACTGCCTCCCGGAGCGAGGATGCAGCAGGCGCTGGTGGTTCTGATTTTGGGCTACAACTTCGCCGTTGTTGACCTGAATCCGGGCAATCGGTTTTTCGGCAACCCGCTGTGGATGACGACCGTGCCGATCATTGTTTCGATGATTGTGCTAAGTCGCCTGCTGCTGCCCGCGATGATGGCTCGGCCAGCCCGAGCGCAACAGGTTCTGCAAGGTTTGGGCTTGCTCGTGTTCGGTGTCTGGCTCGTTTGGACGCTTCTGTGGGGAGGCATGCCGTTCTTACTCTACCTCGGCGACATCGTTGCCGGGTTTTGGTTCGTAACGGCCGCCAGTTTTTGGTTCGTCTCCGAAACCCAGCGCCGACAGGAGTTGGTGTTGTCCGAGTTGACGAAGCTGTTTGCGAACGGTGAAGCCACATTTTCCAACGAGTCGGACTTCGAGAGCGACGACCACACGACAGGCGATTCACGCGGGGAGGCTCGATGACGACGGGAGTACATCACTACGCATCTCGATTGCACGCGGCGGTTCGAGCAAAAGGAACGGCCGCGCTGGTGGGACTCGATCCGCGATTGGACTGGTTGCCGCCAGATGTGCTGACTCACGCGCGAGACCTTCACGACGATCCGATCGCGCGTGCGGCGTCGGCGTTTGAAGAGTTCTGCGTGCGATTGATCGATGTCGTCGCGCCGCTCGTTCCAGCGGTGAAGCCGCAGGCGGCGTTCTTCGAGGAGCTTGGTCCCGACGGATGTTTGGCTCTGGCTCGCGTGATTCGTTACGCGCGGCAGGCGGGACTGATCGTGATCTGCGACGCCAAGCGAGGCGACATCGGCACAACGGCCGAAGCCTACGCGAAGGCGTACCTCGCCGGAGCCGATCCGCTGGCGGCACCGTGGGGCGCGGATGCTCTGACGGTGAACCCGTATCTCGGCAAGGACACGCTCGAACCGTTCGTGAAGGTGGCGACAGAACGCGGCGCGGGAATCTATGTCCTGGTGAAGACGAGCAACCCCGGTTCGGCCTCGTTCCAGGATCGCGTGGCCGACGGAACGACGATCTATCGGCACGTCGCTCAGGTGGTGGAAGACCTCGCTGCACAGACGGCCGAAAACGGCTACGGCTGCGTCGGCGCGGTCGTCGGCGCAACGTACCCGCAGGAACTCGTCGAGCTACGCGCGGCGATGCCTCACGCCCCGTTGCTCGTTCCCGGTTACGGCAGTCAGGGAGGTGCAGCGGCCGACGTGGCGGCGGCCTTCGCGAGTGATGGTCTCGGTGCGCTCATCAACAATTCGCGCGGAATCAACTTCGCGTTTCGAGCGGCCCCCTACGCCGAACAGTTCGGCCCGCGCCAATGGGAAGCGGCGAGCGAAGCGGCGACAAGGCAGATGATCGCGGACCTCGCCGCGCATGCGCCGCAGCCGTGCTGAGCTGACTCACCAGTGAACAACTTGAGTCCATTTTCTGATTCGCGACAATTTTCCGAGAAATTGCTCTTCGCGCGTTTCGGCAACTTCGGCTATATCCCCGCCGCTTCGATGGTCTCCCCATCAAGCACGCCGGTTCTCCCACCGGTAGCTGGTCCGTCTCTCGACGATCTCCCCTCACAATTCCTGTCCGGTCGGGTTCGAACACGAAGGAAGCTTCATGTCCAAGCAAATCGCATTTGTATTGACTGGTCTGGCCCTCGCTATGTCGTCGGTCGGCTGCTGTTGCCTCGGTGGTGGTGGCTACGGCATGAACCGTTGTTCGCCGTGCAACAGTGGTTGTCCCACGGGTGGAGGCGGCTATTACCCGCCCGCCCAGCAAGGAGCCTTCTATCAAGGCTACGACGCCAACCAAACGGCCTACGCCTCGGGCGTAAATCAAACGGCAATGGTCCCGAGTTCCTCCGTGATGGGCGCACCGATCATGGCTTCACCGGGCGGCTACACGCAGACCGTGATGGTCCCCGCGAACACACTGCCCACGTTCTGACTCGCTCAGACACCACAACAGACCATCACATTCCGGCGATGGCACACCAATCACACCAGCCCGACGGACCCGTTGTTCGCCGGGCTGTTTCGTTTGAGCGATCACTTCGCACGGTCTCATTGATGGGGAGTCTTGTCACTCCCGCGACCGGTAGAACTGAGACCGTGCTCCGGCCCTGCCATCCGTGCGATTCATCTCTTTCAGGCCGAGGTGATCGCACGGATGGCAGGGCCGGAGCACGGATGAAGAGGGCGAATGTGGTTGAGGAACTGGCGCGGGATGCGGCAGGCAACCTCCCGTGAGGCGATCAACTGAGACGATCAGCGTGAAAGACTTGCGAAGCCTGGCGTCTCGCAGGCTTCCCTAGGCGACTAGGCCATTCGTCATCGCGCGCGGGAGTTCTGTGCGTCTTCAGGCTGCGCGGCCTGTGCGGCGGATGTCGTCGCGATCACGTTCTTCGTTCGCTTGAGTGAGTCGCGACTGGTCGGAGTGATGTCGTTCGGCCAGTTTATCGAGGGCCTTTACGGCAACGTCGGCTTCGAGCAACTCTTGTCGGCGCAGGGTCACTTGGGCGAGCAATTCCTGAAGCGCTGCGTCGGCCTGTGTGAGTCGCAGCGCGAGTTGTTCAAGATGCTGTTGATGAGTGATCGCGCGCGCGGCGGTCCAAGTCGCACTGGCTTGCAGAGTGCGCAGTTCGTCGAGCGCGCGGAGTCGTTCGTCGGCAATGAGGTCTCGTCCCGCTTGCAGTGCTGTCACGCGGGCTTGCTCCGCTGCGAACGACTGGAGACAGACCTCACGCTGGGTCTCGCGAATTTTCAACACGGTGTCGAAGCGGAACGGGACGGACATGATGCTGGTCCTCACGGCAAGTTGCGGAGTCGGTTCAGATCATTCAAACAGGCGCTGGCTTGAGCGAGCGTGGCGCACTCGCGGCGGTCTTGTTGCAGGAAATTTTGGATTGGCTCTTGGAGACGGAGGGCGGCATCGACGAGGGCGTTCGCGCCCGATTGGTACGCGCCGATCGAGATCAAGTCTTCCGCCTGTCGATGAGCGGAAAGGAGTTGCCGCAGTGATGTCGCCGCTTGTCGGTGCTCGGTTTGAGTCACATCGATCATCAGGCGCGAGAGGCTGGCGAGGACATCGATCGCGGGAAAGTGACCCTGTTCTGCCAGTTTGCGGCTCAAGACGACGTGGCCATCCAGCGTGCCGCGCACGGCATCGGCGATCGGTTCGTTGGTGTCGTCCCCTTCGACGAGGACCGTGTAAAAGCCGGTGATGCTGCCATTCGCCAAGCGACCGCTCCGTTCGAGCAGCCTCGGCAAGAGCGAGAAGACGCTCGGAGGATAGCCACGCGTGGCGGGAGACTCGCCCGCTGCGAGACCGATCTCACGCTGAGCCAGCGCGAACCGCGTCACGCTGTCCATGACGAGCAGCACGTCGCGGCGGGTGTCTCGAAAGTATTCGGCGATCGCGGTGCCGAGGTACGCCGCACGGAGTCGCAACACGGCGGGATCGTCTCCCGTCGCGACCACGACCACACTGCGCGCCAATCCTTCCGGGCCGAGGTCGCGTTCAATGAACTCGCGCACTTCGCGACCGCGCTCACCGATGAGAACGACTACGTTCACGTCGGCCTCGGTCGCGCGGGCCATCTGTCCGAGCAGCGTACTCTTGCCGACTCCACTCCCGGCAAAGATGCCCAAGCGTTGGCCACGTCCACAGGTCAGCAAGCCATCGATCGCGCGGATCCCCGTCGCCAGCGGCTGATCGATGCGTGAACGCTGCATGGGCGAGATCGTCTGTCCTTGCAACGAGACTCGATGCGGCAAGACCGCAGGGGGGCGACCGTCAAGGAACAGTCCGCGACCGTCGATGATCCGACCCAGCAGTCCATCTCCAACACGCGCTGCGGGGACCGACTGCTTCAGGACGCAGGCCGTTCCGCGTCGGATGCCATGCAGTTCGCCATACGGCAGCAACAGCGTGTCGTCACCCGAGAACCCGACGACTTCCGCTTCAACGCTCGCCCCATGTTCGGTCTCCAACTTCGCGACCGCTCCCAACGGAGCCGGAAAGCCCGCGACCGCCACCGTCAGCCCGATGATCTTCGACACGCGACCGCGCAGCCCCACCGGCATCGCACGTTGAATGTGGTCGATGAGAGTGGAGGGTCGATGATTGAGGGTGGAGGGCATGAAGGTTGAGGGTCTAGGGTTGAAGGTTGAGGGGCAGAAAGGTGGTGGTTGTGTGGTGTGATGGGGCGCGGTTCGGTGCGGGAGGGAATTCGATCCTCACCCCTCGATCAACTCTTCGGCGAGTCGCTCCAACATGGTCTCCACGCGCGCGTCGATCTCGCCGTGCAGCGTTTGAATTCGGCAGCCACCACGCGCGACGAGCGGATCGGGGATGAGGGTTGAGTCGGCACAGGCGGTGAGCGACTCGACGATTCTCGGGGCGCGGTCGCCCCATGCGGCGAGGTCTTCCGGATGGAGATGGACCGTCACGCGCGGCTGCCCAGCGGCGAGTCGCAGTGCGTCGGCGATCATGCCCGAAGCTAACTCGGGTCGCGTGGCGATCTGCGACTTGAGCAATTTCTCGGCGATGGCCACGCCCACTCGAACGGCCGTCTGTTCCCAACGAATCAGCCAGCGATCTCGTTCCGCTTGCAGCGCTTCGGCGGCGGCACGCAACGCGGGGAGAGCCGTCTCCAATTGAGCGTCTACTTCGCGTGCGGCGGCGACGTGTGCGAGTTGCTCGACTTGTGATTG
>JAYVOX010000750.1:0-12398 GCA_043757695.1 Schlesneria sp. | reverse complement strand
CGAGGTTTCGTTCTGCGTAGATCTGAGTGACATCGGCCGACGAATGGCCCAGCGCGACCTGGGCCGCTTCGAGTCCGTAGGCCCGTCGAATCTCGGTCGCCCGGCTGTGCCGCAATTGGTGCGGATGCCAGTGCGGAATCTTGACACCCGCCTTTTCAGCTTTCACGATGCCGTATTCGATCGCCCGGCGATAGGAATTGACATCAAAGCAATCTCGCTTCGGTCGCTTCGACGGGCGTGTTGTCGCTGCCAGCTTGCGGCGTTCACGGGCACGCAACTCGCAAGCGTAGATCTTCGTCTTGCGATCGGGATTGCGTCGAACTGCCCGATGGTCGTTCCGCCACTCCTCGGCTTCCTTGGGTGAGAACAGGAACGCATCGGCGGGACGATCGAGGAACGGCTCAAGCAACTTGCGAACCTTGGCCCCGAGGGGAACCTGCTTCTCTACGCCGAGGTAACTGGTCTTGTGCCGGGTCGGCGTGTACAGCCAGATCTCAGAGGAGCGGTCCAAGTCACAGAGACGCATGATGACGACTTCACCCGGGCGCATGCCGGTGAGTCGCTGCAACAGGATCATCGCAGCCACCTGTGGCGAAACAAATGGCATCAGGGCTGCGACGTGAGCGTCAGGCACGGGCTTGACCGGCTCACTTTCACGAGCCGCACTCCGTCCCTGACGTAGCCCCTCGACCGAACGCAGCCCCTCGAATACCGATGGAGGAATGAGTTCTTCGCTGACAGCCCACTTGAACGCTCGCTTGATCCGGCCGATCCGTTTGTTGATCTCGGTGCGGCACAGCTTCTGCGTCTCAATCATGTAATGGCGGATCGCCTTCAATGCGAGCGGGCCAAACTCCGCTGCCGGGGTCAATCCGTACAGATTCTTGACTGGTGAAATTGCATGACCAAGATTGACCACTTCCTTGGAGACCTCTCCGTCCTGTGCGTAGAACTCACCGGCATGCTGCAGGTAAGCCAGCAGGAGTTCATTCACTGAGAATGGGCGGATTTGGTTGGAAGCCGGTACGGGAAGCACCCGCCGACCGTTGGCCAGCCATTCGGCGATCGCACGGTCATACCTCTGCCGAGTTGAATTCGCCCAGGTAAATGTCGTGTCCCTGGATTCGGACCACAGCCAGATTCTTGGGTTTGAAATGGCGATACTGTGGGACACTGCCAGCGCGTTTTGTGGACATGAGCAACCTCTCTGTTCGCTACAAGTAGTACCGGTACTACTTGAAATCGAACTTTGAAGCCGCTCTGTCCAACACAGACAGGTACGCAACTAATGCGTTCGGCAAGACTTATGGGATTGCATCCGGAGGGACTCGAACCCCCAACCCTCGGTTCCGAAGACCGATGCTCTATCCAATTGAGCTACGGATGCGACACAAACCACATCGACACTGTGACCTGCATTTCGCGACTTCCGCTGGCTCACCAACAGAAGGATCGAAACCAGATTCGCGATTGCGGACTGAGCCCGTAGCAATTGCGGACCACAGTCTACACGGATGCCTGATGACGGCAAGTCTGGCGATCAACAAGCCGATTCACCGAGTGCATGTCTACATTCGTGACCACCGTCTTTGTGTGTGAGATTGGGGATTTGAAACCACAGATGTCCGGCCATTGGTCTTGTGGTTGGTTGGAACAACTATTCGTTTTCAAGAGTTGCATTGAATGTTGAGCGAGCACGACTTCCGCTTGGGATATCAGAATCAACCGCTTTCGGCTTGGGCCGGGCGGTGGAGGTTGACATATGTTTGCCGGGCAAATTGACTTCTCGCAGTTCATGGAGTTTTTTGCGAGACACGAACATTTCCGCCAATCCATGCCAATGCTCCTCGAATTCTCCACGCACTCAGAATCTTGTCACTGGGCATTTCCTGCCATCTCCTCGCAGGATCGGGGCGAGGGGACACGAGGCGCGGCCGACTCGATGGTCGCACACGCGATAGAAGCTTGCGACAGGTCGTCGAGGCGGCACAAGTACGGTGGGTTCTTGGTTTCCACTTGCCAAGGCATGGTGTCCTCGACAGCAACTCTGGCGGTCGTGGTCACCGGAGGGGAAACGTCTGCTTGTCGCCCTTCAGAGTCAAGCGCACGCCTTCAATCGCGACGGACCTCTGGCTGCTCTACGTGACCAATCACTTCAGAGCGTCCTCGAATGGCACCTCTTCTTAACTCGCGCGGCGGGCTGTTGGAGAAAGGGGCGATCAGGCGGCTTGGTCGGACAGGGACTCTGCTTGCGAATCTTGTTCGTCAGCGATTGACGGTTCAGCGGAGTCGGCTTGTCGCGTGGTCAGCGATTCCAGCTTGGCGATCTCGGTGCGGAGGGCGGCGAGTTCTTGTTCCTTTTGAGTCAGGGTCTCACGCAGCCGGGCGAGCCTCCGTTGGGGAGGACCGTTGATGATGCGGCTGACCGCATCGACCAGCAGCAGCGCCCGCCACGCTCGCAACGAGACGCCGCGCAGTCGGTAGAGACGGGCCGTGCGAGTCAGTTGTTGCAGTCGCAGGATTCTTCCGAGACGCAGTGCTTGCAGGAACGAGAAGAGCGGCAGCAGCACGATGGCGAGATCGACGACGTGACCTTTGAGGTACGTCCATTTGTTGTCGGCAATCGAGAGCCGCAAAATGAACTCCCCCGCGAACGCGAACCAGATGATACCGTTCGCTCCGTTGAGCAGTCCCGACAGCAACGGGTTGGCGGCGAGGCGATCGGCCCAGAAGTAATCGACCACCGTCAGCGGCAAAACCAGCAACGCGAGGACGATCATGGGCACGCTGGAGACTCGTTCCAACCGCTCTTCCAGCTCATGACTGACGCGCTGCCAACCGAGTCCCGGTAGCCAGATGTTCAAACCCGTCGCATGATCGCGCGCGCCCAATCGCAGCGGCGGCAACACGCAATAGAGCCAACGCAATCGACCTTGTCGGCTGCCGAGTCGCCCGCTCCAAAGGGCATCGAGCCAACAGAGGGGATAAGCGATCACAATTCCCAACCCGCATGTCAAAAAGATCGGCTGGAATTCCGGCTTGTCGTGCAGATAGAGCAGTCCCGCGAGACACAGCAGTGAAAACATCGCCAGCCAAAACATCTCGGGCGCGACCCGTTGATCCCAAGCATGAAGAGCGGTGTCGTTGTTCTCAGTGTGTGAGGAGGACGAAGAGTTCACGAAGCATTCCTTGCTATCGAGGTCTGGCATTTTGCGCCGCGAGGAGCGTCCGCCCACTGGCACTTGCTTTAGAAACTCGCAGCGTGAGCAAGGGCGTGAGCAAGGGCGTGAGATACCCAAAAAACAGGCGAACTCCCTTGCTGACGCTGCGGGTTACTCTCCTAAAGCAAATGCCATTGTGTGCCCGCCTCCCGACGGCACCCGTTACTTGCTGTCGCGGCCGTCGTCTTGGGGATAGAGCAGCAAGCGGTCGTGAATCAAGAGCAACAAATCGGGCAAGCCGTCACCGGTGACATCGGCGATTTGAGACTCGCGCGGTTCGGCGTCTCCCCCCGCTTCGTCTTCGTTGCGGAAGGTCTTTTGCTCGAAGACGCGAAAGTAGAGAGCGTGCTTGAGCCCCGCGTCGGCTCGGTACTGAAGGACTTCGATGAAGTGACTGCGGGTGTCGGTGAGTACGAGGTCCGTGTGACCGTCGTTGTTCACGTCTCCCGCGAGGACATCGGTCGGGTAAATCTTTTCAAGCTGGCTTTCAAACGACGCGAGTTCCTTGAGCGCGGGAGCCGACGCCCCCGCGTACAGCACGGCAAACTTGTCGGCTCCAAACAGCAGCAGGTCGTCGCGTTTGTCGCCGTTGAAGTCGGCCACCTTCAACGCCTTAAACGGGAAGTCGCCGATGTCGATCTCCTTCCATTGCAAGTAGCCGGTCTCACCGCGCCGCAGGACACGCAGCTTCTTGACGCCAGAATCGACGAGCGCGATTTCCAAACCGGGCTGCCCATCGAGATCAATCGTCGTCGCGCCGACGATCTTCGAGTTTGACTCGCCCGCGTTGAACTGTTCGACCACTTGCCAGCGTCGGTTCTCACCAAGAACCATGAACCGCGCGAAGTTGTCTTGTGCGACGAGCACGCCCTTCTTGTCATTGAGCGTGGCGAACGAGACCGCTCCCGGCGCGACGGCCCCGAGGCCAAGGTTGCCGCTGACGACGATCTCGGTCGGAATGCCTTCGCTGTTGAGGCCGTACAACTGTGGCGGCTTCGACGTTCCTTGAAAGATCAGAAACTCGGGCCGCTCGTCGCCCGTGAAGTCCCCCTGCACGAGTTTCTCGGGTGTCCCCTTCAGTTCGAGCGGGATGGCCGTCTTGGCACCGAAGGAATGCGGCTGCCACTCGCCGTTCGCCGCGCGCTTCATGGCTTGCAGCGAGTACTCGGACGAGCGGTCCTTCTTGGCCTTCGCGATGAACACGACTTCGGGACGTTTGTCGCCGTCGAGGTCCGTCAGTTCTAGTCCGATCGTGTCGGCTTCGATCGGGAGTGACTCGGGAAACGTGAGCCGACCGTCATCGAGCCGACTCAACCCGAGCGTCTTCTCGGGACCGCTGTGGATGACGATCTCAGACTGACCGTTGCCATCGAAGTCGGCCGCACGAATCTGATCGACACCGCTGAGGCCGGGAAAGGGAGTCCCGAGATCGAGACCGCTCCCCGCACGTTGGCGGAAGATCAACACGCGCGAGGCATCGGGATCGGTGACCGCCAAGTCGATCAGTCCATCACCGTCGAGATCGGCGGCGGTGAGATCGCGGTCTCGCCCCGAGCCTTGCTTGCCGAAGCCGAACTGAATGAGTCGTTCGGGAAGTTCGTTGTCGGCGGGCTTTCGTCGTTCGACATTCAACAGTTTAATGCGGCCCGTCCGCGAGTCGATCGCCAGTATCTCATGCCCCGGCTTGCCGTCGATGTCGCGCAGTGAGACGGCTCGCGGACGTTCGAGATCGAAGACGTACTCGGGACCGAGCTGTCCGTCGGGCAGTTGCAGTCGCGCACCGAGCGATCGTGTCAGACCTTCTCCCGCGAGGTAACAGAGATCATTACGACCGTCGCCATCGAGGTCAGCGATCTGCGCCAGTCCGAGTTTGTCGGACGTATTCATGAGCTTCTTCGGCTCAGCGAGTACCCCCTTCTTCGTTTGGAGGAAGAGGATCGTCTCATGCTTACCCAGGATCACGAGGTCGTCGAGGCCGTTGCTGTCGAGATCGCCCGCAGCGAAAAACCACGGCGACGGCGACGCATCCGGAACACGCTGCTGCTTTTTCTGAGTCCACGGTCCCTGTTCCGGTTGGTAGCGAATCACGAGCTGATCGGGGCTACCGAAGTAAACGATGTCGGTGCGGCCATCGCCGTTGAAGTCGCCCAGTGCGACAGCGGAGACTTCCTGATCGACGGCCAGCTTCACATGCTCAAATCGCCAATGATCTTCGACCACGTTCACGTCGGTCGCTCCGGCCTTACGCTCACGCGTGGCGGGAGCGGCTTTGCGCTGAAGCAACAGGTCGATGCGACTCTTGCTGTTATCGACGAGCAATACGTCGGTCAGCCCATCGTGATTCAAGTCGCCCGTCAGGAGGTTGGCCGAGCGTTCGGAAAGCTTGAAGGCTTCGATCGGCTTGAACCCGTAATTCTGAGCCAGCGGCGAGTCCTCCTCCGCACGGGTGTTGCTCGCGCAGAGCGACCAGAGAACGGCGAAGCCCGCGAGGCAACTCCGTCGAAAGGCAAGTTGTCGAAGAGAGTGTTTGGACATGCGCCAGTCTCGGTATGCGGCTTGTGATGACGGGAAGTTTTTGAATCTGAGTCGGTGGGAATGCGAGTCAGGGAATGACTTGCCTACGTAGCTCAGTCATTCCACGACTGAGATTCTTGACGCGGTGATGGCCGAGAACGGGCGGCTCAACTCACACCCGTTTGTTCAACATTCAGGCGGGATCGTTGGCAGGACCGGGTGCTGGTGGGTCGGAATTGGGGCGCGGTCCCTCAGAACGCGGCCCGTCTGGTCGCGATTGGCCGTCGTGTCGGGGTGGTCCCGAGCGAGGAGGTCGTCCGCCACCCGGTCCCTTTTGTTCGCCGCGCGGGCGGTCGTCACGCGGTCGATTGTCGCGCGGTCGATCTTCCTTGGGACGATCTTCGCGGAGCGGCGAGTCTGGCTCGGACCCGGCCTCGCCGTTGTCTCGCGGAACCGACGGCGGCGAATTGGGCTTCGAGGACTTGGTGCTGACCACGGTCAGAATGTCCTTCTCGTCGGTCATGATGTGACGCTGACCTTCGTAGGCGACCATCAACTTCCGCGCGAGCAGTTCTTGCCCGACGATCTTGCCGGTACCCTGTTTCGTGACGACCGTCGCACCGACGGGCGGCAGTTCCCTACGGCTCTCTTCGTAGGTGTCGTACTCGTAGCGGAGGCAGCATTTCAAACGACCGCAGCGTCCGGAGATTTTCGAGGGATCGAGCGTTGCCTTCTGTAGCTTGGCCATCTTCATTGAGACCGGAGGCATCTCGCGCAGGAACGTATTGCAGCAGACAGGCTGGCCGCAGTCGCCGTAGTCGGCCAGCAGTTTGGCCTCGTCGCGGATGCCGATCTGCCTCATCTCGATCCGCGTCTGAAACACTTTGGCGAGCGACTTGACCAAGTCACGGAAGTCGATGCGCTGCTCGGCGACGTAGTAATACACGAGCCGTTCACCGCCGATGATCTGCTCCACGTCGATCAACTGCATTTGGAGATTGCGTTCACGGACTTGAACGAGTCCCCCGGCAAACGCCTCTTTCTCAAACGCGATCGCTTTCGCGCGATTGGCTTCGTCCTCATCGTTGGCGAGCCGGATGATGCGGCCATGTTCATCCGAGGCCCCGAGGTAAGCGCGGGTTTGCTCCGTGGCGGTACTCAGCACCGTACCCCATTCGTGGCCGCGCTCGCCGCGCACGATGACCGAGGCACCGCGCGGCAATGGCGCGAGTCCCCGTGAGGAGAACTCACCCAAGATGCGTGTCGTCCCGTAGCGAACGACATAAGACTGATCAGTGACAAGTGTATCCATGTGGCCTTCTGTGTTCAGGCATTAATCTGGAGAGAGGACATCCGTGCCAAGCTCTTCGACGAGCGGCTCACCAAGTGAGACTCGCCCCTCGCATCGAGCGACACGGGGGCTTCCACAAGGGGGGCGGAGTATACACGCCTGCTCGCCTCAGACGCCAAGCCGCGCAGAAACGCGCGAGGGGACATCGGCATCCCTCTGATCTTCAAGTCGGCTGCTTGTGCAGGGCTATCCGATCGAACCCGGCAATTCGATCTCACCCAGGTCGATTTCGTCTTCACCTGCCAAGCCCTCCTCACAGGTAAAGCTCTTCGTCATCAACTCCATAACTGGGCGAGTCAGCTTCGATTCGAAGTCGGTCCCCTGCGACACAATCAACACCGTGCGGCGGTAAGTTCGGAAGGCGAACAGCGTGGCCCAGTTCACGGCGTCGAGGCACACGAAGTCGATCTCACGACTGGCGACGGGGACCGGCAATGGCGGCGGCGGTTCCGATTCGTCGAGGTCCGTGTATTCATCGCGATACGCCGCGAGCGCCGTTTCCAAAATGACGGCCGGATCGGGGGCATCGGCGAACAGAGTCAGCATCCAGAACGACGAGCCATGACTTTGAATGGCAATCGTGATTTCGTCCGGCCCCGCTTCCTCTGTCACGGTCCAGTCGCCGGGATAACGAAATTGAATTTCGTGTTTGCGAAAGACTTCATCTCCCCCGAACGGAGTCTCGTCTGCGGAGTGATCGTCGTGGCTGTGGTCGTGATCGTGGGAGCAGTCGTGGTCGTGGTTGTGCCTCAATCGCCGATCCTTTTCGTCAAATTCGTGTCTCGTGGTTGGCCCAGCATCGCAGCGGAGATGACGGGGAACTGGCCACTCGGTGTCTACTTCAGTGGGTTGTCGCTGATAGTCTCGTCGAGTAGCCTACACCCAACTTCCAGAGAACTGTATGGCGGCGGGAGCATGAGTCTCAAACCCGTGTTGTTTGCCGCCCATTTTTTCCAGGTATGCCCGGTGATCCACTCAGGTTAAGTCCGATGAACTTTCATCGAACAGCCCCCGTGGTCGCGTGAGGCGCAGACGAAGGAGAATTGAATGGCATCTGTTCGTGCAGAGAATGTGGCTGAGGTCGTGTGGGAACTGAAGCGCGTGGACAAGTACGCTTCGTACACAGAAGTGGCGACGCGTGCCGGTTTCAAGCCGGGTGTTGCTGGCCGCACGCTTCAAACCGTGCTGGCCAACGTGCAGCGAGATTGGCCGCACTTGCAGTGGTGGCGAACGATCCCCGATGACGGCCTGATCGTAGAAGACTCACCGCTCGCCAAGAAACTGGCGGAGACGGGTGTCGCGCTGAAGGCCAGCGACAAGAAAGGCTTCGTCACGCTGACCGATCTGAAATCGAAGCTCTTCACGTGGGACCACGCCGCCGCAGCAGCGGCAGCCGTTTCCGTTTGAGGTTTCGTCAACGACGATCGCATCCCGCCGTTTGGCACCGTGCGATCAGCCTGCCCAACAGAACATCCCGATCGACCTTCGATCGGGATGTCTCGTTTGATGTACTGAGGTGATCGCCAACGAAGGATGTATACCTCACGCGGGCGAAAGTGAGACGTAGCTGCACCTCGCCAGAGTGCGGGAGTGACGCTCAAACAGCCCACGTTCTGGCGAAACGTGGCTACATTCAAATGTCTCACTTAGGGCCGTACAAAGTATAAAAACCTCGCTGCCGCCGTTCACTTGACGAGCCCCAGTCAAACGACGTGATTTCAACGAGCGCCGTTCGCTCGCGGGAAAGTTCCCGAGCAGACCGCGCGAGTGCCTCAATCCAAGCCGCGTCGCTTCAGCTCTGCGACGACGGCTTGCACGATGGTGGCGACTTCTTCAGGGCTGGAGTCCTGCGCACCGCCGGTCAGTGGGCAACCGCAATGTGGCTCGTCGGTGAAGCCATGTTCGGACAACATGCACTGCAACGTGTTGGCCAGCTTGGCGAGATCGGACTGTTGATCATCCGACAGCGGCTGACGACCGACTCCCGTGTCGAAACCACGCAGTCGAATGGCCGTGCGGAAGCCATCGGGGAATTCGGCCGAGTAGAGCATCGCGTCGAAGAGTTTCACGATGTCGTACTGAAGCGCCCTCGCTTCGTCGATGCGGTACGCCGTTGTGAGGTCATACAGCTTGCGAGTCAGTTCGGGAACGACACCGGAACTGGCATTTGTTCCACCGTCACAACCGACGAGCAGCATCGGCATCAGCGCCGCATCCCACCCGGTGAGGAAGCTGAAGTCCGGGCGATTCGGGCGGACAGCCTGAATCATCCGGATCATGTTCGGAATGTCGCCCGACGAATCCTTGATCCCCGTCACGCGCGGGCACTCATCGGCCAGTCGCTGAATCGTGGCGACATCAATCGGGCTGGCGAACATCGGGATGTTGTAGAGCGTCACGTCGATCGGCGTGTTGTCGCCGATCTCCTTGAAGTACGCATAGACCGAGCGCGGACTGAGTTTGAAGTAGTAGGGGGCCACGATGGCCACCGCCGTCGCACCCATTTCGTAGTACTTCTCGCACGCCCGAACAGTCTCTTTGACGTTGGCCTCGGCGGCACCTGCCAACACCGGCACGCGACCGCGCACCTGATGGCAGATGATCTCCATGATGCGGATCCGCTCTTCCGCCGTGAACCGCGTAAACTCACCCGTTGATCCGTTCGGGTAAAGACCATGCACACCCTTGGAGATCAGCCAGTCGATGTACCGTCGCAGTTCGCTTTCGTGAATCTCTCCCTTTGCGTCGAGCGGCACGATGTTGGGAGTGAAGATACCTTTGAGCTTGGCCTGAGACGGCATAGTGAGACTCGCGAATGTCGGATCGTGATCGAGGCAGTTTGTCGGAAAGAGACTTTCCAACGACTGCGGGAAATCTACCGCAGAAATTGAGTTGAGGAAGCCGCCAGTGTTGATGAAATGCCACAACCGTGATGGCTCGATTGCTGCGACCCGCACAGTCGTCACGACTGCGATGACAGGCCCGTGTTCCTTGCCAAGGGCCAAGTCACTCGAGCGACGGTTGCTTCCCCGGTAGCCGATTCAATCTCGATACGGCCGCCGTGCTGCTCGACGATGCGCCAACATTTCGACAGGCCAAACCCAAGTCCTCGTCCTGCCTGCCGTCCTGAAAAGAACGGATCAAAGGCGTGTTGCCGTTCGATGTCAGTAAAGCCTTGTCCGTGATCCTCGATCTCAATCACGGCGGATTCGTCGAGCGAACTGGCTCGAAGCCGAATCTCACCGCCACCGACCGCATCCAACGCATGGCGACTGTTCCGCAGCAACTCCGTCAGCACAATGGCCAATTGAGTGGGATCGGCCTTCAGCACGAGTGGTCCGGAAATCTCGACGCTCACCAGACAAGACGCGTTCGTCAGCTCGTCAGTCTGTTGGAGAATTACAGCCTTGATCGCATCGGCCAAATCCACGTCTTGAAGATCGGGAACCGGTGGTCGGCCGAACAGCATCGCGTCGCCGATCATGTCGCGGATGCGGTACGCCTGAGCACCAATGGCGAGCAGCATTTGTCGCCGCTGAGGATCGCGTTCGTCTTTGAGTAGCAATTGGGCACGACCAATGATCGTGGCCAGCGGGTTGTTGATCTCATGCCCAGCCCCCGCTGCGAACTCTGCCATCGCTGCCAGTTTCGCTGAGTCTGGCAGGATGAACCCACTCGTCAGAGAGTCGTCCGTGTTGTGGTTGGGCGCCGCCATCGGAAGAACATCCATCGAGAAGCTTTTCGGCCCTGAAACGAAAGCGAGGACGATGGTTTGCCATCGTCCTCGTCGAGTGCATTTGTTTCGTCTCGAACAACCATCGGAAATTGAGAGCGGGCATTTTCGGCGGAGTCCGGAAACTCGCGTCGCACTGCTCCGTTCACATGACCTATTCCGCTCGGCACGGATTCGCCAGCCCGTCATTTTCCCACGGGCTCAACGTCCAACAGCTTGCACATGTGATTGACCAGAGTTTCGATTTCAAACGGCTT
This sequence comes from Schlesneria sp., assembly GCA_043757695.1. GTDB lineage: Bacteria > Planctomycetota > Planctomycetia > Planctomycetales > Planctomycetaceae > Schlesneria. Next base: position 1,322 of record JAYVOX010000750.1, on the reverse strand, counting down.
CTGCAGGAACTCGTTCGCACCGCATTCCTTCAACTCGGCGATCTTGTCGGTCTCGACCATTCCGCTGATGCAGATGATCTGAGTCCCATCGAGAGCCGAGTCCATCCGAACTCGCTGGCACACTTCTTTGCCGTTGATGTCCGGCAGCATCACATCCAAGACGATGATGTCCGGACGGTATTCCTTCACCATCATGCCCGCCTCGAAGCCATTGTTGGCGATACGAATCTCGAACCGGCCATCGGCTTCGAGTGCATCTCGGATCAGTTCCACCAGTTCCTCGTCGTCGTCCACGATCAACGCTTTGCGGCGACCGCTTTCGAGGGCATCCGTCGGAATGCCGTTATCTTTCATGAAGCGGAATAGGATGTCGCGCGGGATGCGGCGGAAACGCGATCCAGGGACGCGAAAGCCGCGCAACTGACCCGAATCAAAACAGCGAATGATTGTTTGTTGGCTGACCTTACAAATCTTGGCAGCCTCACCGGTGGTGAATACTGTCTTCTGCATGCGGCTGATCCATCCTTTCCAAGAGTACTCGGCGGGGGAGGCCGAGTACCACAGTCCGTTGTCTCTCCAGACTCTCTCCGAGAGAGAGGCCGCTGGTCGTTTGAGCAGTTTCGGTAGGCATCGGCAGATTGTGCGGATTTTACCGATTCTTCCATAGGTGCCGATTGTAGCTATCCTATCAATTCGGTCAACACGCCTTCCTTTCTTTAGAACTCCAGCCAAGACAACTCGACCGAGACTGCCCATCCCGCACCAGCAGGTTCGCAAGCGGAAGCCAAGTCAACACTTTCGGCTGTTTGACGAAGCCTGATGTTTCACGCAGCACTGGCATCTCGGCTCGCTGTGCTGGCGGTTTCGATGAGATGGTTCTGCCGAAAAAATGACGCTTCAAGACGAACTCCGGCAGCGACCGCCCAATGGCACTCACTTTGGGCTAAGGCGAGCGGCAGGAGTTCGCAGACCAGCCCATTGAAAAACGTAGCTTGGACGCCTCGTCCGAGCGAAACTCAACCGGAAGCGGACGGACGAGGCGTCCATCCTACAGTTGTTCAAGAGGCTGCTAAGGAATCGCGTTCTTGCCAGTTTGGTTTTTGAGGGGACGAGAATGCGAGCGGAGGGAGACGAGCTGTCACCCCGCCCAACCGATCAGCCACGTTTCGCATCAGGTCATGCGCTGAGGCTCTTTGAGATAGAGCAGCACGATGGAGAGGTCAGCGGGGGTGATGCCGCTGATGCGGCTGGCCTGCCCGAGATCGGCGGGGCGAACTTTGGAGAGCTTTTCTTTGGCTTCGCGCCGCAGTTGGGCGACCGCC
>JAYVOX010000749.1:0-3320 GCA_043757695.1 Schlesneria sp. | reverse complement strand
GTGGCCGTGTCTTCGCTACAGCAGAAGCACGGCCACGCAAAGCCGTGACCGTGGCACCCTAAAAACAAGCCATTTCTTTCCGGATAGCCTCTATGAGGAGATCGCGGAGCGATCCACTTCGTAGACAGGTCCAAAGTGTTGAGAGACCTGGTGAAGAGATGACGATTCACCGGCGGAGCGATGGTCGATGATTCCAGATTTCCTCTGGTTTCTAAGCTCCGGCTTGGGAACCGCATCCCGTCCAAGTTCTACTTGGCGATCAAAGAGGAAGCGGAGCTTCCAAAACGTGCGTTCCCCAAGCTGGAGCTTGGAAACGAGATGGACGGGTTCTAAATTTTCTGCAACTCAATCCAGTTTCACCCACCATTATCTGTGAAGGCAGCGACACGGTGTCGCTGCCATGTACTTCCGGCGTTCAATAGCTGACGCCACAGATAACGGGAGAACTGCCATGACGGAATCTCAAAACGACGATCAAGAAACATTTGAAGACGCTTCCCCTGCTGAGAAAGACTCCGAATTCGTCCCGCAATGGGGCGAGGACTCTCCTCGAGGTGGACGAACGGTATTGACTCGTGTCTTGAAGGACGGGGCCGCGGTGCCGCTCTTTCTCGGCCAGACCTTGGTCAATTCGCTACGTGATCTCGGCTACAACAGCACGACTTCCGCTCTGTGCGAGCATGTTGACAATGCAATCCAGTGGGGTGCCACCGAAGTTCGAGTCTACTTTCATCAAACCGGCAAACGCGGTGATTACAGAATCTCGGCGCTCGTATATGACAATGGCCAAGGAATGGCCCCACATGTTTTGAAGGTAGCAACATCGTTTGGTGGCTCAATGGTTTTTGGAAGCCGCGAGGGTATTGGTCGCTATGGAATGGGAATGAAGACTGCCGCTTTGAGCATGAGCCCGGTTATGGAAGTCTATTCGTGGCAGGAGCCTTTGGCCTTCTACAGGATGACGCTGGATGTTGAAGGTATCGGAAAAGACAAGCACAATCTGATCGAATTGCCCCACCCGACCCTCCTTGACGAGCTACCGTCCGAAGTTGCGAGTGTCTTGATTCGGCCTATGAGTTTTCCGAGTCTGCATGACACACAGATTCTGCTTGCCGAGAATCGTGATGAATTGCGAGAGCGGCTTGGGCAATCAGGGACCATCGTTGTCATGCCAGAGTGTGATCGCCTGACGTACAAGAAGGCTGAGACTCTGGTGACACACGCGACGAAAGAGATGGGACGCATTTACCGCCGCTTTATCGCCAAAGGTTTGAAACTCTACGTCAACAATCGCTTGGTCGAAGCGTTCGACCCGACGTACTGGATGCCAACGGCCCGACACACGCGAGTCGAAGGTCTAACGGAGAAGCAAAGCAAGCTTATTGGAAGTTGGCCAATCGAAATCCCCATTGCTGAGGGATCGTTGAAGACAACGACAATCCAAGTGCGAGTCTTCTCGCTACCAAACGAGAGCTGGGGCGAGCTTTCTCGAATTGTCTTAAAGAATACTCTTCATGTGTTTGAACCACACGCAGTATCGTTCATGCGGAATGATCGCGAGGTGGAGATAGGCTATGTGCCTATGCTCGGAATCAAAAAACACTCAACCACTCATTGGCTGCGAGTTGAGATCAACTTTACCGGCGATGCGGACGAGGGCTTTGGCGTCGCAGCCAATAAGCAAGGTGCAAGACTCAAAGAGTACGTCGCCCATAAAATTCTGGAACACAGCGACTTTTCCGCCGCAATCACTGGAATTCGCAACGCTGTGCAACAGGCACAAGCAAGACGTGCCTCTTTGAAGTCCGGCCCTCGCATAGGCGAAGCAGAACGCCGAGCCAACGATGCCGAAGCATTTCAGGGAAAGCCCCTTCCATCGCCCTTGCCAGAAGAGGAAGCCTCACTTGAACAGAACTTGCGCGGATTGGCTGTCACGTTGAAGCGAGAGGATGAAACGGACGAGCAAGCATTCGAGCGGGTGAAGTCGTCTCGGTATCTGACACGTTTCACCTACGACGAGTATTGGCCGTTCTACCATTGCGATTTCAAGTACGGAAAAGTAATTCTGACGGTCAACACCGCGCACCCTTTCTTCACCCGTGTTTGGCAACCGATCAGCGAACTGGCAAACGCCACAGAAGTCGCTCACGAAATCGGTGACGATAATGCCGATCTCTCTGCGGATGTCGGCGGTACGTGTCGTGAAGTGCTTGTTGGCCTTCAGTCATTGCTATTTTCGCTCGCGAGGACTCAGAGCCAGATGGGTAGCCTCGATGATAGCCACCATCATCAGAAAGTCTTCGAGACGCTTCGCAAGCAATGGTCCGAGAATCTCGCTACCCAGCTTCAAATCAAATGACGACAAACTGCTTGGGGGGGCCTGTTGGCTTCCACCCCAAGTTGCTTCTTTGAAACGAGGGCAACTGACAGTAGACTTTGGCCGATCAATCGCCGCGTGCGACAGAGTTCGTCGGAGCAGAGCAAGCACAGCGTCTTGTTCCTCCAATGTGCGTCCCTGAAGAACGCGGCGGTCATTTTCAACCCCCGTCAGCCAATAGCGGCTGGCACAAACCAAGGAGTTGTTCATGTTCACAAATGCCTTTTCTGCGCTCATGTCTTGGGACGATTACGCCACTCTCCAAACAAATGCGGAACGTCGCCGCCAGCTCAACCACAAATCATGGGCTTTCGATGAGCAGATGGATTCACTCCTTGATCTGCTCTCCAATCATGACAGGCTCGCCTCTTCACACTCCATCGACCAGCGACTGAACAACCTCGTCACGAACCGAACGAAGAAATACCGCCGCCGAACTCAATTGCTGTGTCAGTACTACGTCTCGCGATGTCGCCCGTACGTCGAGTGTGAGAAGCTCAACAGCCTGTGCAATGGCGAAACGATCCGTCAAATTCGCCGCCAAGTCACAGAAACCGAGTGGTCCGTTTTTCTATATCTGGCTGCGGGCGACGATTATGAGACCATTGCCACTCGACAACGTCTGACTGTGTCGGCATTGAAGTCCCGAATCTCAAGATGTCGGCATCGTCTCGGGCGGCAGTGCATCGAAGCCTAAACGCATACGGAACACATGGCGTCAGCGCCACGAGGGCGGCGGTGGCCCTGTTTACCTTAGAACGGTCGCGTGGATGTGGCCCTGCTTGGCCACCTTGGGACAAGCAGTGTTCTCATCGCCAGTCTCGTAGGTCGCGTTCTGTCTGCTCTAAGAGGCTATCCGAGAAGTCGCGCTGACGTAACGCGTGAAACAAATTACCGTTAGGCCGTCATTCAGCAACGGAGTGCTCGGCCATGACGGATCAGA
>JAYVOX010000748.1:0-3320 GCA_043757695.1 Schlesneria sp. | reverse complement strand
GAGCCGACGGCGGGGCTCGACCCACAAGGGCGCGACGCCATGCTGCGACTGCTGCATGCCATCGCGAGTCGCCACGGCAAGTCGCTGATTCTCTCGACTCACTTGCTCGGCGACATCGACCGCGTGTGTGAGCAGGTCATCATCGTGGATCGCGGTGCGATCCTTGGAGTCGGTCGGATCGGCGACCTGCGGCAGCACTGGCGCAACCGATTCCGCTTGAGATGGCGCGGCGAGGGTGTTTCATTCTTGCAGGGACTGCGCGATGCGGGCGTCTCGGTCGATGAGTCACCTCGCGCAGAACAAGTCGTGGTGGACGTGCCGACCGATTGGAGCAACGGTCGTTTTTTTGAACTCGCCTCACAAAATGGCGTGACGCTCAGCGATGTCGTGCCCGAGGAAGAAGACTTACAACAGCTTTATCACCGCCTGATCGGCAACGGTCGCCCCGTAGTGACCACGGCGTGAAGCACGGTTGCTGGAGGGTGACGGTAGTTAATGGGAAGTGGCGACGTTGAAGTGGCCCGACTTTGTCATACCTCTTACTCTCTCGCGCGAACCGGACGCTAGCGCGTTCCGGCTAATTGGATGAGGCTCATTCTCCGCCGCTTGAGGTATCGAACGCGAGTTTTGCGAGCGTTCCTCAAGGTAGCCCTGTCGCTCCGCGACAGGAAGCGCGTCGCGGAGTGAACGTTTGATGACGAGTCAGGCTCGCCCAAAGTTCAACGGTATGTCTGCGATCTCGCTACCTGTCGCGGAGCGACAGGGCTACCTTGTTGAAAAGATATCGTCACGCTGGAAGGCACGAGGAATATCACATGCAACTGACTCAAGCGGGGTATCGCACGTGGGATGGCAGTCGGCGGTCGCCGTGGTGGGGCTGTTGGGCGATCGTGCGCGTGGGATTGATGCTCATTCTACGGCGGTGGGTGTTTTGGATTCTGCTGGGCCTCGGCCTGCTGAATTTTTTCTTCCACTTCGCCTTCATCTATTTGAAGGCGACGATCGTCGTGCAGAACGGCAACATGGCGCGGTTCCTCGACAACTACAAAGTGACCGGAACCGGGCAGGCGTTTGCCGACTTCATGTTCGCGCAGGCGACGATCTGCGCGCTGCTGCTGGCATTCGCCGGATCGACACTGATCGGCAGCGACTATCGACAAGGGGGCATGGTCTTCTATCTGTCGCGCGGCATTGGGAAGTGGCATTACATCGTCGGCAAGTTACTGACGATTGCCGCTGTCGTGACGATCGTGACCACGGTTCCGGCTCTGGTCCTGTTCATCGAGTACGGAACGCTCAGCAGTTCGTTCGCCTACTTCACTGACAACCCGAAGGTCTTGTGCGGAATTCTCGGTTACGGCGCGGTCTTGGCTATCGTGCAGAGCCTGCTGATTTTCGCCATCGCCGCGTGGGTGCCGCGCACGGTCCCGCTAGTCATGACGTGGCTGGGGCTGTTCGTGCTGCTCAAGGGCCTGGCCGACGCGATGCGGGCCATCGACAACAATCGCTACTGGTTGCTGCTCGGAATCTGGGACGACATGCACCGTATCGGCCGCTGGTGCTTCGGTTCACTCGATGAAGCGACGATACCCTCTGCGGGCTGGTGTCTGACGGTGTTGATCTCGTTGTGTGTCGTCTCGCTAACGCTGATCGTGCGGCGAGTGAAGGCGGTCGAGGTGGTGTCGTGAGCGTCTCGATGTCAACGTTGCAGAAGAAACAGTCAATGTCCAAGTGGCGTTTCTTGGCGATCTTCTTTGGAGCGGGGTTCATCGCACTCGCTTGTGTAGCGATGTTCGTTCAAGCCGCGAGCCGCCCGCATTTCCGCATGTCCGTGACCGTCGATCACGATTCGACTGAGGTTCAATTCGTTCAACCTCGCGCCCGTGGCGAAGACTATCGCTTGATCTCCCCCAAGTTTGTAGTTTCAGCCGAAGTGAGGCACGCCATCGAATTTGATATGAAAGATGCTGCCAGCAACTTCGCTGAAGCAGTCATTGAGTTTTCGGACATGACGATCCCACCGGGACGAATCCGACTTCGTTTTGGAGGCAGAACGTTTGATGTCATGTCCTCCCGCATGATTGTGGATGGTCAGGATGTGGCGTGGTTGTCAGGCAACGATCACGAACAGATTTTGCGTGTGATAACAGAGGAAAAGAAATGAGGAACGAATCGCGATTGCCAAAGAGAATGGCCGGTCGGCGATGGATTGTCGCGAGCATTGGCACAGCCACCATGCTCGTCATAAATGTCGTGGCCATGAGCGATGAACCTGCAAGACCGACGCCCGCGACGAATTTGTTTCTCGATGTCTTGCGACTCACGCAGCAGGTCGGGTTGGTTGAGGCCGTCGATCCGATGCACGATGCGCGAACGAAGGCGGTCATTGGGAAGGCGGTCGGCGGTGAAGGCGTGCTGTTGGAAGCGACCGCAGCCGAGCTGATGGACGCGCGGACATTTGCTCGGCTGGCGGGCGACGATGGACGGCTGGATGCCACTGAAGTGCGTGCGGCGCTTGCGGCACAAGTCCCCGCTAGCCGCGCGAAGCTGCTGCCGAAGGTGGCCGATCACCTGAGCCTGCTCGCAACCAGTTACGACCAGCTCGATGAATCGCGCGCTGCGGCGGGACGACAGTTGGCGGATTGGATCGTGGAGAACTACCGACCGGGCCAGCCGCTGGCGATCACCTGCGTCTGCACGGGCAACTCGCGACGCAGCATCCTGTCGGCCACGATGGTCAGCGCTTCGGCCGCGTACTACGGGCTGCCTGAAATTCGCGGCTACAGCGGCGGGACCAAGCCGACGGCCTTCAACTCCCGCACCGTGACGACGCTGCGTGAGATCGGTCTCGACATTTCTTCTCTCGGTGAAGAAGCCGCGCGCGGTGACGCTTCGACCGCGAATCTCAAACAGCGTGTTCGGTGGGGCAACTCACCCGACGACGCACTGATGCAGTCGATCGAGTTCTCCAAAAAGTACGATGACAGCAGCAATCCTCAATCGGGCTTCGCCGCGCTCCTCGTGTGCAGTGACGCCGACGAAGCTTGCCCTAGCGTCAATGGAGCCTCGGTGCGGATCGCACTCCCGTACCTCGACCCCAAGCTGTACGACGGAACCGCCATCGAAGCGATCAAGTACGCCGAGCGCCGCGACGACATCGGCCGGTTGATGATGTCGGTCATGATGCAGGCGCGGTTGCGGTTGAATGAAGTCACTCGTCATTAGGCGAGCGGCAAGTGATGGCATACCCAGTCGTAGGATGGACGCCTCGTCCGTCCGTCACAACCAGCGGGGACTCGGACGGACGAGGCGTCCATCCT
>JAYVOX010000747.1:0-12448 GCA_043757695.1 Schlesneria sp. | reverse complement strand
GCGGGAAGTAATACGACTCCGGTTTGCCTTCCTGGCCGACGAGCTTCGCCTGCTTCTCGTTCTGGTGCATGTGGTGCGGGATCGGGCCCATGTTGTCGGAGAACTTGGAGTAGACCGGCCAGCGCTTGTACTTCTTCCAAATTGACGAGCCGACGGTGTCCGCACCCATCTCTTCGATCGCGTCGCGCAGTGTGAATTTCTCTTTGCCGAAGACGACGTAGCTCAGCCCTTCATCCGCAGCGCGGTTGTCGTTCATCGCGAACGTGGTCGATCCAAACCAACGCTCATCAATCCCACCGCGATGAGTCCCCAAGGCATAGTAGTCGGCCGGATGCAGCTTCAGCCGCTTGCCGGGCTGCAAGAACGAGCGGGGCACCCAGGTCGGTGCCAGTCGAAGAAGGCCGTTCCCGGCTTGAAGTGCATCTGTCGTCAGCTTCGCCACGTTGGCCATTGTCGAATATCCCCGGATGAGTTTTGGGAGTGAGTTGAATCATGCCGACGTTCTTTCGATTTCTCTGCCTAGACTGAACCGAATCCAAGCCGGAAGTGTCGAGACATTCTGCTGTTTTCGGCTGGGATTGCAACGCAGCCACGCAGCATCATTTTCGTTGCTTGTTCACCTTACGCTGTCCCGGCAGAATGCACCTCGCTATCAGGCGAGCCGCATGCCGTGAGGCTGCAGGTTATCGTGGATCATGAAGAACCCGGGGCCTTACGGCACCCGGCTCGCCAAATACCCATCCCGATCAGAGGGCGCGCACCGTTTCGATCGCTTGCTCCATGTCATTGGGCAGCGACGCGGTGAAGGTTTGCCATTCGTGCGTCATCGGGTGCGAGAATGAAATCTCGGCGGCGTGCAGAGCCTGCCGGTCGATATAGGGTGAGCAGCGCGGGGCGTTCGGTTCGCGATCGGGTTTGAGTTCTCCGAACGCGGCGTAAAACTCGTCACCGACGACGGGATGGCCGAGCGTCGCGAAGTGAACGCGAATCTGATGCAGTCGCCCGGTGCGTGGCTTCGCGCGAACGAGCGTGTGTCGCGGGAAACGTTCGATCACCTCAAAGCAAGTCTTCGACGACTTGGGGTCGAGTCCGTCGGCGCGACACGTCATCAGAGCGCTCGAATCGCCGCGCGAGCGCCCAATGGGCAGGTCGATCATCCCTTCGTCCTCTTTCACGACGCCATCGACGAGGGCGATGTAGGACTTGGCGATTCGCTCGCGCTGGAACTCAATCGAGAGCAGTCGCAGCGACAGATGATCCTTGGCCGTCGCCACGACACCGCTCGTGTCGCGGTCGAGACGATGCACGATCCCCGGCTTCCTCTGGCCGGGATAGTCGGACTGCTGGTCGAGCAGATGTTGCAAGGCGTTGGTCAACGTTCCGAGCGGGTTCTTGCCGGTCGGGTGAATGATGAGTCCCGCAGGCTTGTTCACGATGAGCAGCCACTGGTCCTCGAAGACGATGTCGAGCGGAATGTCTTCCGCCGGCATCAGGTTGTCGGGCGGTTCAAGCAATCGGATCGAGACCTCTTCCCCCGCGAAGACGCGCTGATCGGGCGTCGCCACGATGCCGTTGACCATCGCTTGGCCCGCGCTCACCAAACGATGCAATCGCCACGCGGTGTAACTGCGAAGATGACGAGCCAAAAACGTATCGACGCGAGTTCCCGATAGATAATTCTCAACGATGGCGGTGGCGTGCATGAGGGAGGTGTCGGGGGCAGTAAGAAGGAGTCAGGAGGCAGGGATCAGGAAGAAGTACACAGGGGACATCATGATTCGTCGGACTCCTTCAGGGGAATAAACCATTGGGGAAGCGGTACTGATCGGAGTTGGGCGAGCAGCATCAAGACTCCGATCAAGATGACGCAGATCGGAACCTCGATATCAATCGTCATGAGCTTCGCTTGGCGCAGGATCGACAGCACACTGCCGACGAGAAAGAACGGGCCGACGATGATGCTCACTTTGTCGATCCCGCCGCTGACCACAAACGCCAACACGCCGATCATCCCGAGCGACAGCGTCAACACCCAGTTGATTCCCGGTGCCACGGAGAGCGTCGTCATCAACCAGCCGACACCGACCGTGATGATCAGCAGCGCGAGGACGATTGGCCCTTTGGAACTCTTCTGCATGGTGACTCCCCGTGGAACGGTACTGATGACTTGATGTTGGCGAACTTGGCGGCGGGCATTCTTGGCGGACTCCAACCAGAACGCCAGCCATGTCCTTGGTGTTCGGCTTTCAGAGGCGAATTCAATCAGCGGTAACATTAACGAGAGCGGAAGTGCGAGTCATGGAATGCCTCGCCTGCGTAGCTCAGTCATTCCCTGACTGAGTTTCATTGAGAAACGCGGTCATTCTGGGGACGCATGCCACTCGGCGTTTGCCCGAGGTCCAATGCCATGTAGACTCTGATGGGTCATTCATATTGGAGGGCGTTCATCATGCTTGAGCTTCTCGGTCGAACTCGTTCGGTGTGCGGTGGTGTCTCGCGGCGTGAGCTGCTTCAGGCGGGCGGCGCGGGGTTGTTTGGCCTCACGCTGCCGAAGCTGCTTCAGGCGGAAGAGGTCTTGAAGAGACAGAGTGATGCGGCGATCAAGCCTCGGGCGAAGTCGGTCATCTTTGTGATGTTGTTTGGCGGGCCAAGCCAGCTCGAAACGTGGGACATGAAGCCGCACGCGACAGATAAGATTCGCGGGCCGCTTTCGCCGATTGCGTCGCGCACGCCCGACCTCCGCGTGTGCGAGTTGCTGCCGAAACTGGCGGCCATCTCGGACAAGTACGCCATCCTGCGCACGCTGTCTCACGACTTCAACGACCACAGCGGCGGAGGCCACTTCATCCAGACGGGCAAACGCTGGCACATCCCCATCGGCGGGGGATTCAACGCAACGCCGCAAGACTGGCCGTCCATGGGATCGGTCGTCGAGTACCTCGCGCTGAACAAGAACAAGTCTTCCCTGAGCGGCACGGCGCTAGCCGCCGGTTCTTCTCAACCGCCATCAAACGTTCGACCGGCGGCTAGCGCCGTGCCGCTCAGAAATCAGAACGCCTCTCCCAACCTTCCCAGTTACGTCGTCGTGCCGAACTATCTCGGCCGGTTGCAGAAATACACATCGAAGCTGATCCGGCCGGGCGAATACGCCGGTTGGTTGGGGCGAGGCTACGACCCGATCACGACGATGGTCAACAAGAAGAATGACGACGACGATCCCTATCAGCGAATCTGCTCCGAAGACGAGCTGACGTTTCAGATCGAAGGGCTGGTCGCGTCCGAGGCACTGACGCTCGACCGGCTGAACTCGCGGCAGTCGTTGCTCACGCAGTTCGAGCAGCAGTTGCGACGGCTCGGCAATGAGAAAGTGCTGTTGGCCTACGACCGCTTCCAACAACGGGCGCTGTCGCTCGTCGCGTCAGAGCGGACCCGGAAGGCTCTCGACATCAAACAGGAATCGCCCGAGTTGCGAGACCGCTACGGACGCCACCTGTTCGGCCAGTCGGCTCTGATGGCGCGGCGACTCGTCGAAGCGGGCGTCCGTTACGTGACCGTTCACTACGACTGCCCGAACGGTTACGGCTGGGACTCGCACCTGAACAACAAGGAGATTGAAAGCTACTTGCTCCCGTCGCTCGATCAAACGTTGTCGGCCCTGCTGACCGACCTGCATGAACGAGGGTTGCTCGACGAAACGCTCGTCGTCTGTCTCGGTGAGATGGGTCGCACACCGCAACTCAATCGCAGCGGAGGCCGCGACCACTGGAGCACGCTCTTCCCCGCCGTCCTCGCCGGAGCCGGCATCCGCGGCGGCATCGCCCTCGGCCAGACCGACAAAGACGCGGCCTTCGCCGTGACACCGCCCTACAAACCCGAAGACCTCGCCGCGACGATCTACCACGCTCTCGGCATCGACCACGAGATGAGACTGCCCGACACCCAAGGCCGCCCGGTGGGATTGATCGACGACGGACAGCCGATCATGGAGTTGTTCGGGTAACGAAGCGTATGCAGTTCAGGGTGCGTTGAGGCTTCTCTTCTTGACCAAAGTAGCCTTCATCGCTCCGCGTGAAGTAAGCCGAGTACGGTGAGACGTGGTTTGAATGATCAGCGCCGAACTGGCACACGGCTTTCTTCACGCGGAGCGATGAAGGCTACTGGAAGGCAATTCCAAGACCGGCGTCATTCACAGCAACTTTCGCAATCGACGGTGTTCACGCCTATTGAAGCGATCAAGCCCAGTCATTCGAGCCAGTTCTGAGCTTTCAGCCCCGGCACTTTGGAGAAGTCCTTGAGGTTTCGTGACATCGGTTCCCGCGTGGTATCGAGCTTTCGTTCCAGCATCCGTGACAGGGACGAGTCGTGATACTTGAGGACGACTGGGTGGCGGGGTCAGAGTCTTCGATGGCTCCGAGAAGGATCACACCCACGATTCCGGGCCTTCCGCAAAGCCTCCAGACCCGGCCACCCCGCCGAGACTCCCGCGACCTGCAAGACTATGCCACAATCCCGCTCTACAAACCCGAAGACCTCGCCGCGACGATCTACCACGCCCTCGGCATCGACCACGAGATGAGACTCCCCGACACCCAAGGCAGGCCGGTCGGAATCATGGACGACGGACAGCCGATCATGGAGTTGTTTGGATGAAGGTGAGTTAGCTTTAGGGTGGCCGGCGCTGGACCGACCAAGTCTTCGCGAAACGCTCCAAACCATTCCACTCTGTTGGCTTGTGAATAGTTTCCCAAGTCAATGACAACTTCCCCAATCAGTCGCGTAGAATCACAACCGGCGGCAAAACTCAAGAAATGGCGACCGCCGCGCCGAAGCCCCCTCAGTGGGAAAGGGGACCGACCATGACGACGACGCGACGACCTGTTGTCACGCACACATTTCACGGCGCACGCTTTGAGGATGGCGGTGTAGACATCGACACGCTGCCTGATTTGATCCGTTACAAGGCGTTGCTCATTGACATCGCCAAGGAATTGTGGCGACGAAATCATACCGACCGCAAAAACCTCCCAAAGAACTTTGAAGACTCGCTGAACCTTAAGTTCTTCGAGGTCCAACACAATTGTGCGACGATTCCGCTGGAGCGAGAGGTATCCGCATCGGATCGTGAGAGCCTGTTCCCCGATGATGAGCTCGATGACGCAGTGCTACTCGTGGCCGACACAATCGACGCGGCTGGCCATGACCGCCCGTTGCCCGAAGCATTTCCAAAACATTTGCTGGCTCAGCTTCAGGACTATGGCAAGTGTTTGCGCGATGACGAATGGATTGAGCATCGTATGTCGCGACGACCGACCCCGGTGCGTTATGACTCGCGTGTTCGCCATCGCTTGAGCCGCTGGATCGAGAACACCTACGAGGACGCCGTGGATGTCATTGGCGAAGTGACGATGGCCCGAATCAGTAAGCCTCGGCTGGCACTGCAACTCATTGACGGACGCGAGGTCGAAGCACCATTCCCCGTCGCTGATGAAGAAACCATCACGACCGCATTGAAAAACCATGCCGAACTCCGGCTCCAGGTCGTTGGACGAGGACAGTTCGCCGTCGATGGAACGCTCCAACGCATCCTCACGGTGGAGACGACGCGAATTCTTCCAAATGGACAAGTGCCGTTCTTCGTCGAGGCGAAGCCGATTTGGGAAGAGTTCGCAGAATCGCTTGCGGATGTGCCGGAAGTCGAGCTGGCTAAACTTCCGCACGACGGCGCTGAGCGTCTCGACGCCTACATCTACGGCGGCACGGAGAGTCGCCCATGAAGACGGTCTTCGCCGACGCGTTCTATTGGGTCGCCCTCGCCAATCCGAAAGATGATTGGCATCAAGTTGCAATGCGGGCAGGCAAGCAGCATCAAATCGGTGTGCTTATCACCACCGACGAAGTTCTCGATGAGTTCTTGGCTCACTTCAGCGGTAAGGGTGCGTTCTGGAGAAACAAGGCTGCCGAGTTGGTCCGAAAAATCCAGAAGAGTCCGAATGTGAGAATTGTCCCACAGACTCGCGATTCATTTCTGCGTGGGCTGCAACTCTATGAAGCTCGGTCCGACAAGGAATTCAGCCTCACCGACTGCATCTCAATGGAAACAATGCGCGAGCACAACATCACTGATGTTCTCACCCACGATCATCACTTTCATCAGGAAGGGTTTACTGTCTTGCTGACCGACAAAGACACATGACCAAAGACTCCCAATCAACTTCCTCTAACGCGGCAGGGTGGTTGGGGTCGGGTGCTTCACCGGCCCCCGGTTGTGATAGTCTTTTGGTCGATTGAACTCCTTGTGATTCCCTTGCACTCAATTTTCTCGACGGGTCTCCGATGAGTACTGCTCTTGCCGAACAGGCCAATACCGGTGTGGCCATTCTCAGTCGCGTCTTGGAACCGGAAGCGGTGCCAATGACACCGGATGCGGCTCGGACGCTGATGTCGTTCAAGTTCAGCGTGCGTGACGAGCGCCGGATGAACCGCTTGGCGGCGAAGGCTCGCCAAGGGACGCTGACCCAGGCGGAGCGATCCGAAGCGGAGCAGTACAACCTCGTCAGTCACATGCTCGCGCTGCTCCAAGCCAAAGCGCGCGGGGCGCTTCCTCAAGCCGGGAAGCCCGCCGTTTCATGAACTCGTCTCTCCGACGCCGCGTCTGGCAGCGAGCAAGCGGTCTCTGCGAATACGGCCGGATGCCGAGCCAGTTCTATCTCGCGCCGTTTCAGATCGACCATGTGATTGCCGAGCAACATGGCGGCTCGACGACGTTCGGAAACCTCGCGCTGGCGTGCTTCCACTGCAACCTGCACAAGGGACCGAACATCGCCGGGAAAGATCCCATGAGTCGCCGAACCACACGGCTCTTCCACCCGCGAGTCGATCATTGGGAAGATCACTTCCGCTGGCGTGGGGCCCGGTTGATGGGACGCACAGCCATCGGCAGAACAACCATTCAGGTTCTCGACATCAACCATCCCGCGTATCTGCTCGCCCGAAAGGCGTTGAAGGATGCCGGACTGTTCGGATGACGCCGTGTTCCACCGGCGGCGGCATTGGGCCGCCAGTGTCTTCAAAGAACACTGGGTCTTCAAAGAACACTGGCGAGCGAAGCCCCTCGCCAGTGGCACCCGTTTGAGGTCGCCTCGCCCTTACTGCTTCAGCCGTTTGTCGAAGTACTCGAACAGCGCCTGTTCGGATTTTTCGGCGTCGGCTCCTTTGAAGCCGTGGCCGGCTCCTTCGAGGGTGAGCAGTTCCGCCTCGACGGTGGGCGGGATGGCACTGCTCAACACTCAACGAATGCGTGGATGTGGGCAGGGTGGCCCTGCTGGAATCAGACCCGCAGAGACTCTGGATGTGCCACTGCTTCGGAGTCCTCGGAGAAGCAGTGTTCTTCATGGATCACGCCCCATCAGCACTGCTTCTCCGAGGACTCCGAAGCAGTGGCACGACGATCTGCAAGCAACGCCGAGTGTGCAACGCGCATCTCTCATTGCACCTTGTCGGCCAGCCATTCTTGCAGTCTCTCTGGCCAGCGGGATGAGGCTCCTTTGTTGCCGTCGCGGACTCCGAAGCCGTGGCTTGCGGCCGAGTAGATGTGGAGTTCGGCGGGGACTCCGGCTTGCTTGAACTTGAGGTAGGCTTCGGCCATGCCGACCGAGATGTCTTGGCGGTCGCCGTAGCCGCAGACGATGAAGGCTTCAGGGGTGTCTTTGGCCACGGCGATGCGCGAGGACTTGCCGGGATAGATGAGGCACTGAAAGTTCGGTCGGCCACTTTGACGATCAACCTCATCGGTGGCGGAGGGGCTGCCTTGGCCGTCGCTCTGCGCGGCGAGGAAGACGAGTTCGCCACCGGCTGAAAAACCAAGGGCACCGATCTTGGTCGGAGTGACGTGCCACTCGGTCGCTCGGCTGCGGACGAGGCGGATCGCACGCTGCATGTCTCCCACAGCGTGTTCTTCCAGCGTGTAGGTCGAGTCCTTCTCACGACACAGGCGGTACTTGAGCACGAAGGCCGCGACGCCTCGTTCGGCGAGCCAACGGGCGAGGTTGTGGCCCTCGTGATCGACGCACAGTTTGCTGTGTCCGCCGCCGGGCGCGATCACGATCGCCACGCCGTTGGCTTTGTCGGCGGCGGGCAGGTAGGGCGTGAGCGATGGCTTGTGGATGCTCATCACATTCCGTTCGCCCGAGCCGGACTTCTCGACCACTTCGGCAGCGGTCTTCCCCTCGGAACCGGGAGCGCCATTGGGCCAGAGCAGCACGGCGTCGGGTTCGGCAGCGAAGAGTTGTGAGGCAAACAGGAGTGAAGCAATGGTCAGGCACGTGCGGAACATAAAACACCTCGAAATTCAGGGAGAAATTCAGGAAGAGTCACCGGGTGATGGGCGGCTCGATCCGTTACGATTCGTCGCTGGCGAGCATAACGACCCACAGTCGCGTTGGGGCGTGAGTCGATCTTCGGAGTGAGTTGAAGGATGTTTCATGAGACGATTACTGGCGCGATACGGCCGCTACCTCGGGGCCGCTTTGAAGCTCACCCCTTTGGACTGCGAAGATTCATCGCCGCTTTCCTTTCTTTCATCGTCCTGTGCTTTTGAGGAACTGGGCGTGGGCTTGGTTTTCAATAACGCGACAATCAGTAGCGAAAAGAAAGCCAGCCGAGAAAAGAAAGCGGCGATGAATCCCCGCACTCCAAATGCGACAAACGTCCGGCGAATTGTGGCTCTGTTACTTTTGATTTCTAGCGTGTGGACTACGTGCGCTGTGGCTGGGGAGGGCGATGCGGCGGCGTTCCATGAGCAGGTCCTGCCGCTGCTGAAGACGTACTGCCACTCGTGCCACGGGGGTGAGGCGAAGGAAGGGAATCTGTCGTTGTCGGCCTTCGTCGATGTCGAGGCCGCGCGGCGGCAGCCCGAGTTGTGGTGGAAGGTGCTCAAGAATCTGAGGTCTGGCGTCATGCCGCCCGTCGGTGAGAAACGGCCTTCGGTGGAAGAACTCGAAGCGATCGCCAGCGCGATCAAGTTTGAAGTCTTCCAGATTCGAGCCAACGACCCCGATCCGGGGCGACTGAGTGTGCGACGCCTCAACCGGCGCGAGTACGGCAACACGATCGGCGACCTGATGGGGATCGAGTTCGATGCCGCCATCGTCTTCCCGCCGGATGACTCGGGCTTTGGCTTCGACAACGTGGGTGATGCTCTCAGCTTTTCACCGTTGCTGATGGAAAAGTACCTGCGGTCGGCTCAAGCGATTGTCGAGCGAGCGGTCCCGACGGTGACGTGGATCATCCCGCAGCAGGAGTTTCGCGGTCGCGACTTCGAAGACGAAAAGGGCAAGTTGCATGGCGACAGCCTGTCGTCGAAGACCGCCGCGCGGGTCGGTCGCAAGGTCCGCATTGATGAGCCGGGCCAGTACAAGCTCGAAGTGGCGGTGAAGCTGCACGGTTCGTTCAACTTCGATCCGTCGCGCTACACGATCCTGTTCACGGCGGATGGCAAGGAGCGGTTCACGCGCGAATACGGTTGGGATGAGAACAAGCTAAACCGCCATTCGTTCACTGAGGACTGGCAACCGGGCGAGCATGAACTGGCGTTCGAGCTGACTCCCGTTGCCAGTGACGCCAAGCCGCTGGAGAACGTGGAACTCGGCGGGCCGCGCGACGAAACCTACGCTCGGTTTGAAGTCAGCTCCGTCCGCGTGGAGGGTCCGCAGGGGACCGACAAGCTGGTTCATCCGCGCGGCTACGCACGGTACTTCCCGCGAGAACAGCCTCCCGTGTCAGCCGCTGACCGGCGCGAGTACGCTCGCGAAATCTTGAGCAAGTTCGCGACGCGTGCCTTTCGCAGCCCGGCCGATCCGTCCACGGTCGAACGTTTGGTCGTCGTGGCCGAGAAGGTCTACTCGCAGCCCAACAAGACGTTTGAAACGGGGATCGCGCACGCCTTCGTTGCGGCTCTCGCATCGCCGCGATTTCTGTTTCGATTGGAAACGACGGTCCCGGCCTCAACGAGCGACGTGTCGTATGCCCCGGTCAGTGAACAGTCGCTCGCTTCGCGCCTGTCATACTTCCTTTGGTCCACGATGCCCGATCAGGAACTGTTCCGTCTCGCCGACGCGGGGCAGTTGCGGCAGCAGTTGCTTCAGCAGGTCGAACGGATGATGCGCGATGACCGAGCCAAAGAGTTCGTGCGCAATTTCTCGGGCCAATGGCTGCGGACGCGCGACGTGACGCAGGTCTCCATCGATCCTGTCGTGATCTTCGGGCGGCAGGCCGAGTTCGTGAGGTTGCAAGAACAGTTTCGTGGCTTCCGCAGCCGACCGCTGGGGCGCGATCTGACTCCCGAGGAGCAGAAGGCGCGCGACAGCTTCCGCGAACTGCGCGCGTTGCAGGACCGCTTCAACGACGAGATGAAGCGAGCCATGCGGCGCGAGACCGAGATGACCGTCGAGTACATCGTGCGCGAAGACCGCAGCCTGCTCGATCTGCTTGATTGCGACTACACGTTCCTCAACGAGAAGCTGGCCGAACTGTACGGCATCCCCGGCGTGCGCGGTTCAGAAATGAGGCGTGTCAAACTCCCCGAAGGTAGCCCGCGCGGTGGCATTCTCACGCAGGCCTCATTCCTGCTCGTGACCTCGAATCCAACTCGCACGTCTCCCGTAAAGCGGGGCCTGTTCGTGCTGGAGAACATCCTCGGCACACCGGCCCCGCCTGCACCGCCGAACGTTCCCGATCTGGAAGAAGCGGCCAAGAAGTTTGCGGGCCGCGAGCCTCCGCTGCGAGAACTGCTCGCCGCCCATCGCGAGTCGGCGCTGTGTGCGTCGTGCCACTCGCGCATGGACCCGCTCGGGATCGCCCTCGAAAACTTCAACGCCCTCGGCATCTGGCGCGACACGGAGAAGGACCAACCGATTGACGCCACCGGGACGCTCATCACCGGCGAGTCATTTCACGACATTCGCGAACTGAAGAAAATTCTGCGCGAGCGACATGCCGATGACTTCTATCGCTGCGTCACAGGTAAGTTGCTCACGTATGCCCTCGGGCGAGGACTCGACTACGGCGACGAACACTCGATCGATCTGATCGTCGATCGGCTGAAGGCCAGCGACGGCAAGTTCAGTACCTTGTTGCAAGGCGTGATCGAATCAGCCCCATTCCAAAAACAACGTCTTCACGAATCGACGACAACGCCAATTCCCAAGTAGGTGTTTTTGAGATGTAGGATGGGCACTCCTGCCCGTCTGCCTTTGAGTGCGACAACAAATCGACGGGCAAGAGTGCCCATCCTACGAGATACATTCATTTCACTGTTGGCCGACCATCACACTCGTATCCGACAAAGGGACCAAACATGACTCACAACGAAACTCAGCGACAAGAACGGGCGTTGGCCTTCAGTCGCCGAAGGTTCTTGCGCGGCTTGGGGGTGACGCTGGCGCTGCCGGTGTTGCCGTCGCTGTTGCCGCGTCTGGCACGGGCGGAGACGGTGAAGGCTCCGGTACGGATGGCCTTCATGTCGATCCCGAACGGCGTGCAACAGGACCATTGGTTTCCGACCGACGACTTCCAACTCAACACGACGATGCAGCCGCTCGAAAGTTTGAAGTCGGACTTTCAGGTCATCAGTGGCTTGGATCATCAACATGCCACGGCGGGGCGAGACGGGGCAGGGGACCACGCTCGCGCGAGTGCCACGTTCCTGACCGGGGCACGCGCGAGGAAGACGGCTGGCAGCGACATTCACAT
This sequence comes from Schlesneria sp., assembly GCA_043757695.1. GTDB lineage: Bacteria > Planctomycetota > Planctomycetia > Planctomycetales > Planctomycetaceae > Schlesneria. The sequence goes on along the minus strand of JAYVOX010000747.1, from coordinate 700 downwards.
CGGCGTGTCGGTCGATCAGGTGGCGGCTCAGAAGTTGGGGCATCTCACGCGGTTCCCGTCGCTGGAGCTGTCGTCCGACATGATCCGCAATTCGGGGAGCTGCGATTCGGGCTATGCGTGTGCGTATCAGTACAACCTCGCCTGGAGTTCCCCCTCGACGCCCGTCACCCCTGAGTCCAACCCGCGTCTGGTTTTCGAGCGGCTGTTCGGCGCGGGCGAACCGGGTGAGCGAAAGCAGAACTACGTGATCCGGCAGGAGACCGAACGCAGCATCCTCGACTTCGTGTTGGAAGAGACCGGTGACGTGCAGCGGCGACTCGGCGCGCAGGACCGCCGCAAGTTCGACGAATACCTGACGGTCGTGCGAGACATGGAAAAACGGCTCAAGGCGGCGGAGCAATTCGAGGCGTTGCCCGACACGAAATCGACGACACCGGCGGGCGTGCCGTCGGAGTTCGGCGACTACATGCAGATCATGTACGACATGCTGGTTCTCGCGTTCCAGACGGATGCCACGCGCGTCGGCACACTGCTCTTGGCCTATGACGGCAGCAACCGCACCTTTCCACAGATCGGTGTCTCCGAGGGACACCACTATCTCGCGCACAACCAACGCAGCCCGCAGCTCAAGCAGAAGGTGGCGGAGATCGACAAGTTCTACATCACGGCCTTCGCCAACTTTCTGGAGAAGATGTCGAAG
>JAYVOX010000746.1:0-3326 GCA_043757695.1 Schlesneria sp. | reverse complement strand
TTGGTGGTCGCAATCATTTCTCCCTCCCCTCGGCGGGGAGGGCCGGGGAGGGGGGAGGAGCGTGGAAACAGGCCGCCCTTGTCATCGCCCCCCTCCCTAACCCTCCCCGCCGAGGGGAGGGAGAAATGATTGCGACCACCAATTGCCGACTGCACCCATTCGTCGCAAACGGAATGCGAGTCATGGAATGCCTCGCCTACGTAGCTCGGTCATTCCCTGACAGAGTTTCTTCGCTGGCTCAGACTCTTCAATCGGCCGACTACTCCAGTACCCTCAGCCCCAACTGCCGACGCGCTTCGTTCACGAGGAGCAGCGCGCGGTGTTCCCGCTTCAGGAACTTGATGAGCTGCGACGAGGTGACTCCCAGTTGTTCGGCGGAACTCGGGACGTGACCGTGGCGCGCGTGCAGCACGTCGAGCGCTTCCGCCAACAGCGGCGCGAAGTCTTCATGGTCGAGGCTGCAGCCGATCTTTCCACCGTGACAGCGCGACTTCCACAACTCCGTCGGAGCCGCATCAGCCAAGGCCACCGTTCTCACGGCGAGAGCCAGATTGACGCGCAGCCGCGCCACCGCGACGCGATGGTTGTCGTGTTGACTCCGTCGCTCTGCCGCCTGCCCCTCAATCCCCGTCGGCGTGTGATGCAGCACAACGGCCGATTCGGTCTTGTTCCGATGCTGCCCCCCCGGCCCACGCCGCCGCTCGTGCCGAACTTCGCACTCGCGCAGCAGCAACTCGACCGAACGTAGCGCCGGATGCAGAGCGATTGGACTGATTGAACTCGGTTCCATCGAAAGACTCCCGCGTGCCGTTTGCAAAACGCCGCGCGAATTCTGACAATCCGCCGCCTCAAAGTCTGCCTCATGAACCGTCCCCCAAGGAGTCGCCGATGCGTTGCTGGAAGCGTGCTGTTTGTCTGCTGTTGACCGGTCTACTGATTGCGTCCTCTTCGCTCTCGTCCACGCTTGTCGCGGAAGAGGTGAAAGACCTGATTGCACCGAACGCCGAAGTGAAGAAGGTCGTTGGCGACTGCAAGTTCACCGAAGGCCCCGCCTATTCGCCGAAGGGCTTTCTGCTTTTCAGTGACATCCCCAACTCACGCATCGTGCGGGTCGAGAAAGATGGGACCGCGAGCGATTTCCTCAAGCCTTCGGGTAACGCGAACGGTCTCGTGTTTGATGCGGCCGGAAATCTGTATGCCTGCCAAGGAGGAGCGCGTCGCGTTGTGAAGATCACGTCGCAGGAGGGCAAAGCCGAGCCAAAGGTCGAATCGCTGTGCGACAGCTACGACGGCAAGCCGATCAACAGTCCGAACGATCTCGCGCTCGATGGTCACGGCGGGCTGTACTTCACGGACCCGCGCTATGGCAACGACCCGAAGATCGACCAGCCGTGCATGGGTGTCTACTACATCGACGCCGTAGGCAAGACCACGCGGGTGATTGAGGACCGAGTTCGGCCCAACGGCATTCTGGTTTCAGCCGATGGCAAGACGCTGCTCGTCGCCGAACCGAACAAGCGTGAACTCTGGAGCTACGAGATCACTGCGCCGGGCAAGCTCGGCACCGGCAAGATCATTTTCACCGGAGACCTGACGCTCGACGGCGGCGGTCCCGATGGCATGTGCCTCGACACTGCGGGCCGCATTTACGCGACCTACAAAAGTCTCGTCGTCCTCTCCTCAACCGGCGAACTCATCGGCCGCATTCCGGTTCCCGAACAACCGGCCAACTGCACGTTCGGCGGACCCGACAACAAGACGCTCTACATCACGGCCCGCACGAGTCTCTATTCACTCGACATGGCCGTGGCCGGAGCCGCACTGGTCGCGACCGGCCCCAAGCCCGCACCACAGGTGAGCCAGTCGTCAGATCGAACCTCGCGCGACGTGATCGGGTCGAATGTACGAACCTCGTTCGTCAAACGAGCCTCTCAAGAACGAGGGGCCTTTCGTGGTCCCGCTCGCCGAACTCAGGACAAGAAAGCAGACGTGCAGCCCAAGGCTGATGAAGCTCCCGCCAAAGAGACCAAGATCGAAGCGATCACGCTCCAGGTTCCCGCCTCTTGGAAGCGGCAGGAGCCAGCCAACAAGCTCCGCCTCGCCCAGTTCAAAATTCCCTCGGCCGAAGGGGATGAACATCCGACCGAACTTGTCATTTCCTCGTTCCCCGGCGGCGGTGGTGGTGTGGAAGCGAACCTCAAACGCTGGATCAGCCAGTTCAGTGCAGACGGTCGCAAAATCAAGATCACGACGGGGGAAGCGGCCCAGGGAACGTACTTCCTCAGCGATGTGAAGGGGACGTACGAATACACGGCTGGAGGGCCGTTCGCAGGCGGCAAGAAGGAACTACGCAAAGACCATCAGTCGCTCAGCGTGGTCCTCGTCACGAAAGACAAAGATGTCTACTTCCTGCGACTGACCGGCACCGAGAAAGCCGTCACCGCTGCTGCCGCAGGCTTCCGAGCCTCGTTCGGCGGCGACGCGAGTCAAGCGAAGGACTACGAAATCTGAGGCCGCTCGCGGCACGAAGGCCCGAGTGTAGGACGGGCACTCCTGCCCGTCGTCGCGAGGCAACGCAGGACAAACTGAGACATCGCGCGGCCCGGCTGGCCTTCTAGCCGTCTGTCCGGATAACCGTAGGGTGGGCACTGCCCACCACAATCGGTCGTGGATGGTGGGCAGTGCCCACCCTACAGAAGGTCTGACCTTCGCCTATCCGGACAGACACCTAGGCGAAGAACCCGGGGCCTCACGGCACCCGGCTCACCTCGATCATCAGATTATTACCGCCAGTTGTTGATGCGCCGGTCCTTAGAGCGATTCTGCCTGACGAACATCCTCACGATGTCAGCCGTTTCCGAGTGCTGGGCTTTAATCGGCGACGGACTTCGGGCATCAAGCCATACGCCAGCGCAAGAACCTTCAGCGGGTGCAGCGTCGGCAGCGGCGAGCGTTGCTCCATTTGCAGGCGGCAACTGCTGCACTCGGTCAGGCCTAGTTCGTGTCCGTCGGCCCGCATCAACTCGATCAGTTCGCGGCCCATTTCCAGCGAGTCCGCGAAGTTTTCTTTCGTCAGCCCGAATGGCCCGGCCATGCCTGAGCAACCGGCTGTGGCGCGGTGTGTCTCGAAGCGCGGGATGAGTCCGCACAGATCGGCTAGTGGAGTCGCGTGGCTCAGCACCTTGAGATGACACGGAGTGTGATACGTGGCGGTGAGCGGCAGATCTGTGAAGTCGGTTCGCAGCGTTCCCGCGCGATGCAGTCCTACGAGAAACGCTCCCGCTTCGACGACGTGATCGGCAACGATTTGCGTATCGGGGTGATCG
>JAYVOX010000745.1:0-12483 GCA_043757695.1 Schlesneria sp. | reverse complement strand
TTGAATGTAGCCACGTTTCGCCAGAACGTGGGCTGTTTGAGCGTCACACCCGCACTCTGGCGAGGTGCAGCTACGTCTCACTTCAGCCCACGCGAGGTTTAAGTTGGAAGGTGATGGGACGAGTCCGTCCGTCGGGATTCAGTCAGCAGGAGTCTGGCCACTCCGGATCGGGTCGGCATGATATCGGCAGATTCGAGCGAGTTCAAAAGCCAGGAGAAGGTTTCTCGGCCTCGTGGTATTCTTCTGCCAGCCGTCCTTTTCGATTGGAACCCGTTTTGGAGTGGAACATGCCGATCCGAACTCACGATCCGACTCGACCTCGTTGGAATTCCGAACGGCATTCGCACGGCGGACCACTGCCGAAGGCTTGCTTCGTCGTGATCGCACTCCTGCTGGCGGGAAGCCGACCGGCGACGGCCGCCTCATCCGATGAGGAGATCGTGGCGAAGATCAATGCCTTCGTGAAGCAAGGTTGGGTGGACAACTTAGTCACTCCGTCCGAGCGTGCCGATGATGGCGAGTACGCTCGCCGAGTGTCGCTCGACATCGTCGGACGCATTCCGGCATATCAGCGACTCGTCCAGTTTCTGAATGACTCGTCGCCGGACAAGCGCGCGAGACTCGTCGATGAGTTGCTCGACGACCCCGATTACGCCGAACAGTTCTCCACGATCTGGGGCAACCTGCTGATCGGTCGCGCCCAAAACCGGCGGACCAATCGCGGGGTACTCGAACGCTGGATCAAGCGGCAGTTCGAGAAGAACGCTCGCTACGACCAGTTCGTCTACGACCTGATCTCTGCCGAAGGGAACAGCGATCAAAACGGAGCGGTCGGATTTTTGGCGGCTCATCTCAACGAGAACGCTGTCCCCGCGACGGCCATCACCGCGCGGCTGTTCCTCGGGTTGCAGGTTCAATGCACGCAGTGTCACAACCATCCGTTCAACGACTGGAAGCAGTCGCAGTTCTGGGGAATGAACGCCTTCTTTCGAGGAACCCGTCGTCAGGGTGCGGGCAACGCCCAGCGCAATGACTTCGATCTGACCGACAACGACGCCGAGAGCATCGTCTTCTTCGAGAAGCGGTCGGGACTAATGGAAGCCATCACCCGGCAGTTCGTCGATGGCACGATCGCGACCGGAGATTCGACCGACTCACCGCGCAAGCAACTCGCCAAACTGGTGATTGACCCGAGCAAGCCGTATCTCGGACGAGCGGCCGTCAACCGGATGTGGGCTCACTTCACTGGCAGCGGTTTCACGCGGCCGATCGACGACATGGGGCCACACAATCCGCCATCGCATCCTGAACTGGTCGATTACCTCGCACACGAGTTTCAAACGGCGGGCTACGACCAGAAGCGTCTTATTCGCTGGATCGCCGCGAGCGACGCCTACAACCTGACGAGCCGCTTTCACGAGGGGAACACGGCCGACGATCCGGCGTCTGGCAACACACCGCTCTTCAGCCGCGTCTACGTGAAGCCGTTCACCGCTGAACAGCTTTACGATTCGCTGCTCGTCGCGACCGAGGCTCACAAGTCGGGCCGCAACTACGATCAGTCCGAAAAGCAGCGCACCGAGTGGCTCGGCCAGTTCATTCGCACGTTCGGCACCGATGAGAACGACGAAGCCTCGTCGTTCAACGGCACCGTCCCGCAGGCGCTCGTCATGATGAATGGTGAACTCGTTCGTAACGCCCTCAGCGGCGCGAACGGCAGTTTCCTGAGACGAGTCCTCGAAGGATCGGTCTCGAAATCTGATGACGCGGCGGACAAAAACAAGTCGCCGCGCACTTCGTCTTCCGCCTCGAAGACCAAGCCGACCGCGATCAAGCCGCCGAAGACGATTCCGCAAAAGATCGAAGTCCTCTACCTGACGGCCCTCGCCCGCAAGCCGTCCGCCACCGAACTGAGTGCGCTCGACAAGACCTTCCAAAACTCAGCCAACCGCGATCCAATTCTCGGCCTGCAAGATGTCTTCTGGGCGCTGCTGAACTCGAACGAGTTCATCATGAATCACTGACGGCTCACGAAAACGGAAGCCTTCTCACCTCCAGCCGCACACGGACACTCGCGTACAATCTCCGCATGGATGCTCCCCCAACCACTGAATCGAATCCGCAGCCGCCTGCCGATGATCCGGCCGTTACCCCGCAAGCTGTTGCGTGGTCGGTCGGGTGGTGGTGGAGGCAGGCTCGCAAACTGGTCGTGTTTGTAATCGGGATGACCGTGTTGCTGATCGGCATTGTCATGATCATCGGCCCCGGCCCGGCGACGATTGTGATCCCCATCGGCCTCGCGATTCTGGCCACCGAGTTCGTATGGGCCAAGCGGTTGCTCGACTACGCCAAACGGCGAGTTCAAGAGTTGACTCAAGGTTCTTCGCCCCCAGATCCACCGTCCGCAAAATGAGGCCCACTGTCTTCGGCCATAATGCGGCGGTTCTCTCACGATGTTTTTTGCGGGATAGTGTGCTGCTTTGATGGATAATCTCGGAGAAGCACCTTGCGGGTTTTGAACTCAACCGCAAAACTGCATCGAAAGGAGGGGAAAGATGGAGGAAATCGATATGGAGCAGTATCGCGCTGGCCTGCTCTTGCCTTCTGCTCGGGAGGCGCGGCGATCATTCTGCCAAGACTCAGCGGAATGTTTGAAATCTACGGGAAATGTTCTTTGGTGTTTTGGGCTTCCAAGTGAACCGAAGAGACGTGCGTTATCGATCGTTCTTCAAATCGGGGCTAGCCTCGTCCGTGGTGCGGTGGCGACTCTTCAGAGCGAAAATTGGTACGCGTCTTGCGCCCTGCTTCGACAAGTAGTTGAAGTTGAGTATTTGGTCTGGCTTTTCTCTCGGGATACGGCCGAAGCAGCCAAGTGGTTAGCAGCAACCGACCGCGATCTTCGGACCTTGTTTTCACCCGCAACCATGCGTAAGCGTTCTGGAGGAATTTTTCGGGATCAAGAGTATTGGGATCACTGCACAATCGGCGGTCATCCGAATCCCACGGCTGCATTCCTTCTGGATGAGCACATGCTTCCTCGCGACCGCGATCCAATGGACAGCGGTTTTGAATGGCTATGGGTAGATCTCGCAACACACCTGAACAGGTTGTGGTTGTTTGTCAGTGACGCGGTTCACGCACACGGTCTTGAGGAAGTTGGTATCGCGTCGAAATCTCTATTGGAGGTGAATAGCCTTCGAGAGCAGTGGTTAGCAGACGATCTCTGCGCAAGGCATTTTCCGGGAATGCCCAACATGAGGAAATAGCTTCCACAGTGCGGAAGGTCAGGCTGCGGCTGACTCCTCCGAGCAGGATCGACAAGCAGGCTACAGTCATTTCGGCTTCAACTTGACCGTCAGGTTGTCGATTTCGACGGTCAGACGCAGGGGATCGAAGACCGCTTTGAAGAAGTCGGCGGCGGAGGCTTTTTCGACTTCGAGTTTGATCGGCTGGTCGAGGTCGATGCCGGCGGCGGCGAGTTGCTCGGCGTCGTACTCGAAGACGATCTCGGACTCTTCGAGTTTTTTCATGAGGACGCGAGCGGGGACTCGGTCGATCTTGAGCGTGAACAGACGCTGTTTGATCGGCTTGACGCCGGTGGTGGCGTCGGGCTTCTTCGCGACAGTGCCGTCCACCATCGCGGCGACCGCCTCGTGATCCTCCAGCAGGCCACGCACGACGAGATCGGACCCGTCCACCTTGGCATCGAGGTCCGGGCCGAACTGTTTCACCAGTTTGAGAGCCGCCGCTGCGGTCCGGCCCTTCACGCGGTGACGCTTCTCGATGACCGGTCGTTCCGGGGCCGAGACCAACTCGATCCCCTGCCCCGCCTGACTTTCCTTGGCACCGGTCCAGGCGAATGTTAGATCGAATTGAACAAGCACGAGCGACAGCGCTTCGGCGGCGGTCACGCTCGGCAGCGTGTTGGCCACCCACAGATCGTGCGGCAACAGGTCGAGATTGCGGATCGTCAACCGGTAACGATCTGCGATGCGCTGCGAGATTTCGGCCGGTGAGTCCAAGTCCTGCCAGGCGACGGTGTGTCGCGCGGCCAACTCAATCTGTCGCTTCTCGGGGATGGAGGACTCAGGAGCTTTCAATTCGCTCGACCGCAACTCGATCAGCGTCCGCAATCGCCGAGTGGCGGAAGGCGGCCCGACGAACAGCACCGGCTCGGCGACGCTGATGTCGGCTCCGATCAGCCGAGCCAAATCGCGCACGCCCTCGCGCAGCGAACTGTTCGTCAGGTTGAGTGGCAACTGCACGGTCGGATCGACTCGCCGGTCGAGCAGGATCGCAACGCGGCGATCGTCGCCGATCTTTTTCAGCAGGTCGCGCAGTTCGACATTCGCCCACGATGCCGACAACGGTCGGTCGATTTCGGTCTGGAATCGCGGCCCGGTCTGAAACGCCGTGACGGGGCGCGTTGAATTGCCACCGACATCGACTTGGCCGATTGCAGTCAACAGGATCAGAACGGCGGCGAAGGATGGCATGTGAAAGTCTCAAGTGGACTGCGAGAGCTTGTCACGTGAAGTCGCTCAGGAGTGGTCAGGTTTGAGTATGCTTCAATCGCGCAGCGATGCCAGCCAATCGCTGCGGGGTGCAGTTGCCACCGCGTAGTGGGGGAGTGATTGAAGTATCGCTCGCTACTCATTCACCGGGGCGGTCTCCGGAGTGTTGGGAGAGACGGCTGCTGCTCCATTCTCCGGGACCAGCCGCATCCGCATGTTGTGCGACCTGAGTTCAATCGACGGTTCGCTCGGGTTGACTTGGATGCTGTGGAAGCCGCCGCCATACATCGTGGGAGTTGTCGAGTTATGGAGGGTTTTGCCCGACTGTTTGTGGATCGCGTGGATACTGAGTGTGCTGTAGCTCAGGTTCCCCTTTTGCTTCCAACTGCGGGAGACGAACAGCAGCACGGGGGAGGAGTTGAAGCGATCGACGACGAGATGCTGGTTCTTCACTTCCTGCCGCCAAGCCAGCTTGCCATCGGAGCGATTCCACGCATAGACGACGCCATGCACGCGGATCGACAGCAGGTTGTCTCCGTAGTAATGAACGCCGCTGGTGTCGCGTCCATTGACGAGCAGATAGACATGGTCGTCATCGGCCAGAGCGAAGATGTCGCCTCGGTGGTTGGAGAGAGCATTTGCGGGAAGAGGTTCGAGCAGCGAGCGGCGTCCGGTGGAGACCTCCACCCGTTCTGGGTGGCTTTTGCCATCCTTCGGAACGACGAGCAGTTCGTCGTCGTCCAGCGGTGAGACGAACGCTTGCGGCGGGAATTCAATCTTCCAGCTCACCTGTTTCGTCAACGGGTTGACCAATCGCAACAGCGTCTTCTGGCCCGTCTTCAGGAACGACGATCCCGGCTCCAACACGAGCAGAGAATCGTCTCGCGTGAGCAGGGCACTCGCGATCAAACGTCCCAGCCCATCGGCCTTCAGCAACTGGCCATCGCTGGCCCGATACGCCTGCGTCTGAGCCTGATCTTGGGGGACAATGAAGACGGCGTCGCGAGTTCCCAGCACTTGCGAGTACTGCGGCAAACCGTCTTTTCGCCAGAGTTCCTCACCGGTGCGCGGGTCGAGCACGGTGATCGAACGGCGGCCATAGAGGCACAGATAATTCGGCTGAGCCACCGCGAGTCGTCCCCGGTGTTGAGCCGATTGCAGCAGCGACATCGAGCGGCCCGAGTCACGGCTGGTGGTTTGCAGCATCGCTTGCGGTTGTGGGCGCGAGGCTTGTCGCCAGAACGGGCCACCCTCACTCGATCCATCCAGTGGCTTCGACCACAGCAGTCGCCGCTCCACGGGTGAGAACAGATGCAGGACATCGCGGTTGATGATCGCGACCTGATGCCCCAGGAAGTCGGCTGAGACATAGCCTTCGCCTTGACCGCGCGGACTGCTGCGCAGAGGAGCCAGCCAAGCGAAGGAGCCGTCCGCGAGTGACTCGAACGCCAATCGTTGTTCTTGCGGTTGAATCTCTATCGCCAGCGATCGGAAGTACGGGAGCGGCGATGCCTGCGAAACCTCTTGGCTGGCCGGCTGGTACTGCAACGTTCCCTGCACGAGTTGGAGCGGTCGGTCATCCCACGGCCGAACGAAGGGTCGTTTCGCCGCGTTAAGTTGGTCATCTCGCGGCCACTCTTCGATCAGCGTCGCGACCGTGCGGCCTTCGCTGAGGGTCACGTCGGCGTATTCGCAGGACAACCGACGGCGGTAATGAGCGGCGTCGGCGGGCATCTGGAACTGATCCATCAACCGTGCGAGTCGCTCTAGGGCGCGGGCGACCACGACACGATTGGGATCGTCGGCCCGCTTCAACAGCTCCAACTGAGCGTTGCCGAAGTCACCCGCTGCGGCGAGGTCTTCGACGATCGCTTCGCGCAGCGTTGTTGCGGTGGAATGAAAGGCGAGCAGCCTCGCACGCGCGATTGCCGACGACATGGTGGCAGACAAAGTGGGAGTCACGGCCGCAGGCGCTTTCGCTGCGGAGCCACCTTCCGTCGCGGAGGCTCCACGCGCTGGAGTTACCACTGCTTTGCGGACATCGGTTGCGGTGGCAATTTCACGATGAGCCTCCGCCAGCAGAGCGGCGATTTTGGAGTCGATTCGCGTTCGCTCCTCACCGTCGGATGCAGACCAAATCTCAGACAGTCTCTCCGCGATCCACGGGATGCGCTGCGTTGTGACCTGTCGGTCGTCGCTGCGTGGGATCGCGGCATCGGGCTCAGCGCGGTTCAGCGCGGTTGAGTCGCTCAGAGACCAAACGAGATCGAACGCTGCTGCGAACCGGCCTTCGGCGATGTGTCGATTGGCGGTCAGTTCTTGAACGAGCCGTTGTTCGTCGGAATGAGCCGCGGCGATCTGGCTCAGTTCGGCCAACTCTGCGGCATGCGATTTGGGGTCGAGCCGGATGCTCGTGGCGAGCGACTCGACGAGCGCCGTGTGATGCCGTTCACGCTCGTCATCGGTGGCGAGGCTCGCCGGAGTGATGGCGCGCAGCAGCGGCAGCGCGGCCGCGTGATCGCGGTTGAGCAGATGCACCTCAGACTCGCGCAGCAACGACCACGAGTCTGTCGGATGGACGGCCTTACGCCGTTGAATCTCGGCCAGCAATGCTGCACGTTGACCGAAGCCGACCGCACCGAACGGCCCGAGCGACACCAATTTGCCGCGGTGCATCACCAAGTTTCCGAGTGGCGGATGCTTGGATGGCACGTAAGTTTGCGAGACCGTCTGGCCCGTCTTGAGGTCAATCGTGCGCAGCTCACCCGTGCTGAGTGGCAGATAAAAGTGATCATCGACCGCGAGACCACGTCCCGACGGAGTCGCCTCATTTTTGAAGGGGACCGTCCAGAGCGGCTTGCCCGTGGCGAGAGCCAGCGCACCGATTTCGGTACGTCCGACCAAGATCACACGATCGTCGAAGACACCCGCCAAATAGAGCCACGATTCCTTGGGCTTTTCCCACAGACGCTTCCCGTTGAGGACGTTCAGCGCGAGGATGATCGACTCCTCGGGCGGCGTGTAGACCACCACGCTGCCCGCGATGATCGGTGCCGCTGGAGACCATTGCGACGCGAGGTCTCGCTGCTGGACGAAGTGTGCTCCTTGATCTCGATCGGGCGACGCGCTCACCGGTTGGAAGCGATGTGCCCAGAGCACCGATTGCCGCAACCGATCAACGGCCACCAGCCAGCCGACGGTCGTCGGACAAATGACGATCCCGCCACTCGAAGCGACCGGGGCCGAGTACCAGCGTCGGCCAATGTCTTGGTCGATCTTCGTGTCCGAGTACGCGATCAGTTGCGACCAGCGCAGCGTCCCGGTGGCGCGGTCGAGCGCACACAACCGCACGTCGTCCCCCTTCCCTGTCACCACGAGGAGTTCATCGCCATCGACTGCCGGGACGCCGTAAAAGTACGAACCGGCCAGCGGCAGATCGAATGACTCCTGCGATTCAACGCCACCGATGCTCCAGACCGGTCGCCCCGTGCGCAGGTCATACGACACGAGACGATTCGATTTCCAAGGGACACCGTGTGGGTCCTGGACCTCGTTCATTCCATCCCAGCCGAAGTGCTGACCCGGTTGACTGCCGGAAAGAATGCCGTGGTCCTCGATCACGAAGACCTGCCGTCCGTCGCTGCTGATCTGGTTATAGTTGCCGTCGCGAAACATCAGGTTCATCAGCGGGTGATACTCCGCCGCCTGTCCCTGAAACTCTCTCGCTTGGATTTGGAGCTGATTCGCGCGGAACCGCCACGCCTCGCGCGGCTCGACTTGCTGCGGCGGCAGGCCACCAATGATCCGTTCGGGTGAGACGCCTTCGATGCTCTCCCACTGCGTCTTACCCGTTTCGAGATCGACGGCTCTGACGCCGCGCAGGTCTCGATAGAGGAGTTGTCCTCCCACGGCCAGTGGCATGGAGGTCAAGATCGGCACGCGGTCTTGATCGAGCAAGTCCTGCAACAACCATTGCACGTTCCGCCGCACGGTGTGACTGGTTGTCAGCGGGATGGACCAGAGCGGCGACAAGAGTGGCTCACCGCCGATCGCCTTCCCCAACCGTGCCACCGTTCCGTAGAGCTGTGTCCAATCGGCCAGAGAGACCGTCGTCTGCGAAGAGGGAACTCCATTGGAACCGTTCAACCACGTCGTGGGATTCACAGGGCCGGAGCCGAGTTGAACGGTTGCAGTGGGCGACTCATTCTCGCCGGAGATCATGGCCTGACTGGCTTCGATGTTGCCTGATTGCCTGAGTGCGTAGGCCGCCTTCAATCGCCAAACGGGTTGCTTGGCGAACGAGGCCGGTGAACGAGCCAAGTCTTCGAACCAAGCGGCTGCCAACCCGAACTCAGCCCGGTCGAAGTGGAGCGCTCCGAGATGATTGGCCGCTTCATACCCTGCGGGCGTGTGAAAGAATCGTGTGGCGACACTCACAAAATCGGCGGCGCGACCGCTGCGCTTGGCTGAAGCCAACATCTGTTGAGCCAGCCCCGAATACTGAGTCCGATAGTCGTCGAGCAGTTCGGACGGAGCGGAGCCAAGCATCGCGTTGGCCGTGCGTCGCACAGACTGCCATCGTCCATCAGGCAGCCGATGCAGCGAGTCCTCTGGCAAATCGAGCAACCGCTGCAACAGGTCTTGCCCGCTCTTCCAGTCCTTGCGTTGCACCGCCGATTCCGCCGCGCGCAGCACCTGCTGAACTTTGGAATCTTGCGGTGCGCGGCTGTCGATGTGATCGCGGCCTGCCGCTCGCTGACCGTCAGTACCTTCCGCCTGGTCTGCGGGAGTTGTTCGCGTTCCGGGCCGTCCGCCGAAGAGCCACTTGAGTCCTTGTTGCAACAGTTTCGGGTCCAACTCTGGCGGAGTTTGCGGTTCAGAAGTCGCCTCTTTCGGATCGGCCGCTTTTTGATCAGTGGCCTTCTGATCAATGGCCTTCTGATCAGTGGCCTTCTGATCAGTGGCATCGGCCTTCTTCTCAGTGACGGTCGCAGGTTTGTCCTTCGCCACTTTTGAATCGACTACGGGTTTGGCTTGCTTGGCAGTCTGGCCTTCGTCCGCTTGATGAAAGACCAACGGAGCCAATTCGACCACGAGGCGGTTCAGTCGTACCGCCGAAACGGCGTGGCTGGCGCAAGCCGCCGACATCGGGCAAAGCATCAAAGTGTTGACAAACAGCGGGCCAACAGCGGCAACGAGTCGCCCCGCGATGAAGCTCGACAGGCACAGTTTGAATTCCCATCTTGCAGGCATGTCACGGTCCTCGGATGCGGCCTGTACAACGGACAGGCTGATAGAGAGAGATTCTCGCGGCACTCACGAAACACTGAACCCAATGGCGTTCCGGAGTATATCGGTCGCCACTGGCGAAACCAGAAGTGACAGACCGCGATTTGCCGACACCACCGTGACATCTGTCGCACCAAGTCATCCCGACGAAGGCCCGAAGGTCCACATGGCGTCAGAGTAGTCCAGGAACCACGCGGTCAAACGAACTCTCCAGATCGGGAGCCATGGCGACCCCATCTCCGATTGCAAAGCCGCGTCCTGCAATGCGACTGAGGTTTGTAAGTCCTTCCATCGAGTCCGCCTCATACTGTGGCAATGGCATGGCTTGAACGGCAACATCCGCCGAACAGGGGCCTCAAACGCGATGAAACCAAGATTCTTTGTGTCGCGAGACGGCCTCGCCCCGATTCGGCATCGACCTTGCTTTGAGACTTCCTCCGTTGTCAGGACGATCCACCCGTGATAGTTCACCTCGACAACACGCGAACTTTGGAATGGACTCTCACAACTTCAGAAGGACGGTCTCTCATGTTGGTACTCACCCGCAAGCACGGCGAAGCAATCAAGATTGGCAATGAGATCATCATCAAGGTGATTCAGACAGGGAAAGGGACGGTCAAACTGGGGATCGAAGCTCCTGCTCACATCCGTGTCCTCCGCGCAGAGCTGATTGAGTTCCCCGTGGCCTCACCCCCAACGGGGATGGACTCGGAGGCCCTGAGTTCGAAGGAGCACCACGCCCCGATGCTTGCGACTCCGACGAACGCCTCTCAGTTCCTGATGGAGTTCGACGCCGAATACGTCTCCGACATGGAAGACCAACTGCTGGTGACCACCGCATCCTGAGGGAGCTATCGTTCCACACGGCCAGTGGCCATGCCGTTCAGGGGGCGGGCGGTTCTACGAAAACGCCCGCAGTCACTTCGATCTACATTGAAGGAAGTGCGCTATCCGACCGGTCTGCTGTCTGTGGGTGCTGCTGTTTGCCATCGCGGGAAACGTCATGGTCGGTCGCTCTGACGCGCAGAGTCCTTCGGCTCAACCACTCTTGGACTCGAAGCGGCTTGAATTGGCGAACGTGGCGGCTGGGATGCTCGGCTCACTCGAAGCGCGGCCGGTTCGACACTCGCCAGAATGGTCCGATGCCGCCATTTTTGCGAAGGGACTCACCTGGGCGTTGAGGTTGCGTCTGAGCGTACGTCGTCCAACACCGTTAAAACCGACACTCCAAGCCACCTCACTCTACGAGTGATCGCAGAGGGAACGTGCTGGTCGAAATAGAACGCGATCACGGCAGTGCCACTCGCAATCGAGCTTGCAGCGTTGAGTTGAGCCTTCGGTGGCGAATCGAATCCACTGCGGAAGATCGACGCTCGATATCTTGATTCAGTTCGTCTTCGTGGTCCTCGTAGTAGACCAACGCCCCGTGAATTTGAGTAAGGCGGAGATGCGGATGCTGGCGACGGATCTCGTCGGCGTCCCAATGATGGGCGAGTCGATCCAGGGCGACTTCAATCACCTTCGTCGTCGTCCCCTCAATGAGGGGAACACCGTCCGATGAAAGCTCGACATGGGCGTAAGCCAGTGCGGGCATTGTGTGTTCCCTCAGTTGGCCTTCGCCTGAACATTGTCTACGGGCGGCTTGGGTGGTTCAAACTTGAAGAGTTCCTGGGCGTTGGTGCCGTTCCAGACTCGGAAGATGCCGTCCTCACCACCGGCCACGACGATGGCTTCATCGCGAGTGCAGGCGGTGGCGTAGACGAAGTCGGTCGGGCCGGCGAAATTGCGAGTGTTGCCACCGTCGTTCGAGCGGTGCATCTTCACCGTCTTGTCGCCGCCGCAACTGATCAGGTTGTCGCTGGCTCCAATGTAATGGATCGAGGTGACCTGCTTCGTGTAGTTCTGGATCGTGCGGTGCTGTTCGCCCGTCTCGACGTTCCAGACCTTGATGGCGTTGTCGGCTCCGGCACTCGCGATGCGGCTGCCGTCTCCCTTCCAGCTCACGCCGAGCACGTGATGCGTGTGTCCCTCGAACGAGCGGATCAGCTTGCCGGTTTCAACATCGAACTGCTTCACGAATTTGTCGGCCGCTCCCGAGACGAGTTGCTTCCCGTCGCGCGAGAAGTCGATCCCGAAGACCGTGTCGCTGTGAGCGTCCACGAACTGGCGGGCGATCGCCTTGGTTTCGACGTTCCACAGGATCAGTTCGCCGCTGCGTGACGGTTCGCCGCCGCCGGTCGCGAGCAGTTTGCCATCGGGACTGAAGGCGAGCGACACGACGCGGTTCACGAACGCGGACTTGGCCAGGTCGAGCATGTTCTCGGGCGCGGGGCCGAGCGTCGCGATCAGCTTCCATTCGGGATTGGCATCCCACGCCATGACGGCCTTGTCGTCGCTCGCCCCGATGAGCAGCCGGTTCGGACCGGAGACCAGCATCCCGACGGGGGCCTTGTGTCCGACGATCTCTTCCAGCGGCTTGCCCGTCGTACCGCTCCACAGACGAATCGTGCCATCATCACCAGCTGTCGCGATCAGCCTGCCTCCGTCTACGTACGCGACGGACTTCACCGGTTTGTCAGTCGTCGGCAGTTCGGTCTTCGCCTGATTGAAGACGGTCTCGACCTGCTTGCCTGCGGCGGTCTCGGCATCGAAGAGCGTCTTCGCGACCGTCTGCTGTTCG
>JAYVOX010000744.1:0-3339 GCA_043757695.1 Schlesneria sp. | reverse complement strand
ACCGCCGTTGAACAGGACGAAGGAGGCGTCTATGTCCGCTGTCCCAACCCGACCTGCCCGGCTCAACTGCGCGAGGGCCTCCGCTACTTTGCCTCGCGCGCGGCGATGGACATCGAGGGCCTCGGTGCCAAGCTCATTGAACAACTGACCGACAAGAAACTGCTCACCAGCTTTGCCGACATTTATCGGCTCGCCGATCGCCGCGCCGAGTTACTCGAACTCGATCGTGTCGGGGAGAAGTCGATCGACAACCTGCTCAAAGGGATCGCCGACTCGAAAGACCGTCCCCTCTGGCGGCTCCTCACCGCGCTCAATCTCAGACACGTCGGCGTTCGTACCGCGCAGCAATTAGCCGAACGATTCGGTGCGATGCCCGCGATCGCCACTGCCAGTGAAGCAGAGTTGGCTCACGTCGAGGAAGTCGGTGACGTGATCGCAAAGTCGGTGCGAGCCTTCTTCGCGAGTGACTACGGCCAACGCATCGTCTCCGAACTGACGGGTCTCGGTCTGAACATGGGCGACGCGGCGGCAGCGGCGGCGAACGCAGCGGCCAAAGCGGCGGGAGTCCTCTTCGGCAAGACCGTGGTCGTCACCGGCACGCTCTCCCGTTTCACGCGCGATCAAATTCAAGAGCTGATTCAACAACACGGCGGCCGCGCGTCAAACAGCGTCTCGAAGAAGACCGACTTCGTCGTCGCCGGAACCGACGCGGGGAGCAAGCTCGCCAAAGCCCGCGACCTCGGCGTGACGGTCCTTGATGAAGCGGCCTTCGAAACGTTGCTCACTCAACCCAAGGCGGCACCCGTCGCCGCTCCGACGCTCAAGACACCGCCATCCCTGTTTGATTGAGAATTGTTGGCTCTCCGCCATTACCTGTTGGCCCGCAGAAATTAGCCGCAGGGCGCTAGCCCCGGTTAAGCGCAATTGAACCGGGGCTAGCGCCCTGCGGCTGATGTGCCACAAGAATCAACACGAATGGCGGAGAGCCGAATTGTTCCACGCGGGAGAGTGGGCGGTGCTCACCGAGTTGGTACGAAATTCATTGTTTGGATTGGTCGGCACAGCCCACCCGACTTCACTACATCACAACGAAATCTGATTTTCCCCCGGCTCATGGACTTCGGGTTTTGTCACAACCACCACACAGACGCCTCGAATATTTAGATTGCCTCGCCTCACCATGCCCATCACGACCAACATCACGACCAACATCGCGGCCTACAAGTTCGCTCCGCTGACAGATCTCAAACCGCTGCGCGATCGGCTGCTCGCCCAGTGCAAAGCAGCCGGACTGAAGGGAACGATCCTGCTGAGTACCGAAGGGATCAATCTCTTCGTCGCCGGACCACGCACCGAGATCGACGCACTGCTGAGCGAACTGCGCGGCGTCCCCGGACTGGCCGAGTTGCCAGTCAAGTTCAGTGAGAGCAGCCATCAACCCTTTCACCGCATGTTGGTAAAAATCAAGCGGGAGATCATCGCGTTCGGGGTCGAGGGGATCGATCCGGCACGCAGGCCCTCGCCCAAGCTGGCCCCGGCCGAGTTGAAGCGGTGGCTCGACGAGGGACGCCCCATCACGTTGCTCGATACGCGCAACGATTACGAAGTGAAGTTGGGGACATTCAAAAACGCGCTGCTGCTGGGGATCGACCAGTTTCGCGAGTTCCCCGAAGCCGTGAAGCAACTCCCCGACGAGTTGAAGCAGCAGCCCATCGTCATGTTCTGCACGGGAGGCATCCGTTGCGAGAAGGCTGGCCCGTTCATGCAGCGCGAGGGGTTCGAGCAAATTTTTCAACTCGACGGCGGCATCCTCAAATACTTCGAGGACTGCGGCGACGCCCATTACGACGGCGAGTGCTTCGTGTTCGACCAGCGCGTCGGTGTCGATCCTCACCTCGAAGAGACCGCCAGCGATCAATGCTTCGTCTGCCAAGCCCCGCTCACGTTTGAAGAGCAACGCGACCCGCGACACATCCCCGGCCGATCGTGCCCGCACTGCTTCCAGTCCGATGACGAACAACGCGCGGTCGTCATTGCCGCGCGCCATGCAGCTCTGCGACTCGCCACGACACCGCTCCCCGGCAGCGTGGCTTATGAGAACCTGCGACCCGTTCGAGTGCCGCCTCAGTTTGACGGTCACACGTTGCTCGATTGTCTCGCGGGACTCTTCGATCACATCCCGCGCGAGGAATGGCGTGAACGTTGCGAGCAAGGGCGTCTGCTCCATATCGACCGCCACGCCGTCGGCCCCGAACATCGTGTCCGCACGGGCGAACGCTACCTGCAACGACAGCCCGAAACGATCGAACCCGAAGTCAACGCTGACATCCGCATCCTGTACGAAGACGAAGCGATCGTCGTCATTCACAAACCCGCCCCGCTGCCGATGCACCCGTGCGGTCGCTTCAACCGCAACACGCTTCAGCACATTTTGGAGGTGGTCTATCGGCCGAACAACCCGCGCGCTGCGCATCGTCTGGATGCCAACACGAGCGGCATCGTGCTGCTCTCGCGCACCAAGCACATCGCCGGACTGTTGCAGCCGCAGTTCCAGCGGGGCGAGATCGAAAAGGTCTATCTGGCTCGCGTCGTCGGGCATCCTGTCGAAGACCGCTTCACGTGCGACGCCGCGATCAGTGCGGTGTCGAGTGACCTCGGTTCGCGAGCGATTGACGAGACTGACGGACTCCCCTCACGCACCGACTTCCGCGTGATCGAGCGTCGCACCGATGGCACGGCTCTGCTCGAAGTCGTGCCGCTCACAGGCCGCACCAACCAGATTCGCGTCCACCTCTGGCATCTCGGTTTTCCCATCGTTGGCGATCCGACCTATCTCACCGAGCACCGCCTCGGCGACACGCAAACTCACGACATTGACGCGGCCCCACTCTGCCTGCTCGCTCACCGCATCACCTTCTCACACCCGCTCACTCACCAACGCCTGACCTTCGAGGCCGAGCTGCCAAGTTGGACACAGTGATGTCACGCGGGAATAGTGATCCAACGAGAACGCCTCCCTCGCGATGACGAGCCTCACCTTCACCCGCACTCCAGGCATCCGAAGTCACGAAGACTTCGGATGCCATTCAAGCCACACGCCGCACTACGTCAGCCCCTGAGATACCTCGCGCGGCCCGAACTGAAACGTTCCGAGCGGTGGATGTCAGTCCCCGGCTCTTGGGTTACAGAACCGGAGGACTGATGTCCTCCGCTCGGAAATGTGTCTCTTACGATCGGCAGGAAATGATTTACCCGTAGGATGGACGCCTCGTCCGTCCGAGTCCCCGCTGGTTGTGACGGGACGGACGAGGCGTCCATCCTACGACTGGGTATGCCATC
>JAYVOX010000743.1:0-12500 GCA_043757695.1 Schlesneria sp. | reverse complement strand
CATCAGCCGCAGGGCGCTAGCCCCGGTTCAATTTCGCTTAACCGGGGCTAGCGCCCTGCGGCTAATTTCTGCGGGCCAACAGGAATGGCGGAGAGCCGGAAGTTTTTGTGTTGGTCCCCTTCGAGATTCGCCCTCCGCTCCCGTGCTGGTGTTTCGCCTCTGACTTTCAAACCACTGTCGATCGGAGTTCGATCATGGCGCTGCTTCGTTTCGCAATGATCGGGTGCGGTCGCATGGGGCGGCATCACAGCGAGCAACTGCTGACAGACGGGCGTGGCGAGGTCGTCGCGCTGCAAGACTCTGTGCCGGAGACGGCTCACGCGCTGCAACGCGAGTTGTGGCCCGACGCCCGCGTGTGTCGTGACCTCGATGAACTGCTGTCGCTCGACAACGTCGATGCGGCCATTCTCTGCACGCCCACTGCCGAACATTTTCATCAAGCCCAGCGCTGCCTCGACCGTGGTTGGCATCTGTTGTGTGAGAAACCGCTCGCCTCGAATCGTGAGCAGATTTTGGAGCTAATCGCGCGGGCCGAGGTCGCTCGCGCGCAGCGGCAGGCCTTTTCGCTCGGCTATCAGCGCAGACACACGGCGGCTTACAAGACGCTGCGACGCGAAGTTCTCTCGGGAAAATGGGGGCGAGTCCGCGCGGTGGTCTCGCACAATGTCGAGCACTGGCAACCGACCATCGGCGGCACGTGGCGCGATGATCCCGATCAGAATCCCGGCGGCTATGTCACTGACGCGGGAAGCCACAAACTCGATTCGATCTTCTATGTGACGGGCCTCGCGCCGTGCGAAGCCTTCGCACGCACTCAGAATTGGGGGAGCCAGGTGGAGATCGTGGCGAGTGTCTCGGCACTACTGACGCACGATGTCACGGCAACGATCGACTTCATCGGCCATGCCCAATATCTGGGCGAAGACTTTCACGTTCACTGCGAACGAGCCGACTTGATGCTGCGGCACGGAGAACTCTGGGTCGCGCGTGACGGTGTCCGCAAACGACTCGTGATCGACGAGCGAGAGTCCACACCCGTGACGAGTTTCCTCGACACGATCTTGAACGGTGCGGAAGAGGTCTCACCACCGTCGGCAGCACTCGCGGTATTCGACCTCACCAAGGCGATCTTGGAGTCGGGGCGAACCCAGCGACCGGCGATCGTCACCACGTAGGCTGGACACTCTGGCTTGTCCGGCCCGTGGTTCCTTGGGCCGAGTTTTCACGCCTTCCCTTTGCGATTCCCTGGCGGCTCTTTCCACTGCTTCAATTGCTGGCGGATGTCCTTGAGTGTGATCGTCGGGACGGGGAGCCTCAGTTGCGGTTCGGCATCGGGGTTGGGCTGGTCGCCCGATTCGTGGACTCGGTTCAGTTCGTCTTCCAGTGTCTTGAGCCACGCGGGAACATCGAGTCCGGAACCCGAGGTCGTGCGGATATATTCCTCGACGCCTGTCTGCAATGCGAGGAATGACGGCGAGTTGCCTCGTCCCTGATCCGCGTCTTCGCACGCGGGGCGAATTCGCGCTAGCATGTGATTGACGGCCAGTGGTTTGACGAACCGTTCCTGCAAGTGATTCGAGATGGAGAGCAGCTTCATCCCGTACTTCTTTTGCAGCGACTCAAGTCCCTCCAAGTGCGAGTCGGCCATATCTTCTGTCTTCACCGCGAAGACATCTTCCCAGATGACGGCCGCTTCCGGCTTGCCGTGCCGTGCCAGAACTTCGTGCGCAACGGCGACAGGCAACAGGTTCCACGCATCGCGATCGTAGGCCGTCTCCAGCCGGAGGAAGTCGAGCAGGCTGAAGAACTGCTCGCCGTAATCGGACTGCGTGGTGGTCGTGTTGTATTCGAGGAAACGATCGAATTTCTCGACGACCACTTGATAGATCAGGTGCAGCTTTTCCGCCGCCTCTTCGCGATCGACCGTACCGTTGCGCAGGTCATTCAGCAGGCGGATCGGTCGGAACGGGTCTTCGTTCTGTTCGAGGTATTCGAGGAACTTCGAGACGCCGCTATGCAGGATGGCTCGCACGTTGCCGAGTGTCAGGATGCGGGCGTTGAGAATGTCGGAGCCATACGTCTTCACGAACTTGGCCGTGTCGTCCCACACCGCATCGACCTTGAGTGCCTCGACCGACGACAGCCGCATGGTGCTGCTGTGTTCGAGCCATTGGTCGAGATACAGCTCGACGATCTCACCCACGATTTCAATCAGGTCTTCGTCACTGAAGCGGCCACCCTTCCAGTCTTCCGAAGCCCGCACGACGCATTCGAGCGTGTTTCGCAACGCGATGCGGAAGAGCCGATCGAACTCGGTAACGGCCATCCCGCGCGGCCGCGAACTGCGTTCCATCCGTTGAGCCGTTCGCAGGAGATGCCACGTCTCACGGAGCAAGCCGAGCTGCGGCAGATGGGCCAGCAAGAACTTCACCAGCATCTGCATCGAGCGCGCCGTAAGAATCTGCTTCGGTTCACCGCCGTGTTCGAGCGGCACGTAGAGGAGCGGCTTGCTTTGAAGTGATCGCAGCAAACCTGGCAGAACGCGTCGAACTTCCACTTCGTCTCGCCGCATGATGCCGCGATAAATGTCGATGATCCGAACTTCCTCCGCCGAACTGCGCGCCGTTTGGTCTTCGGGCGACAACGCACAGGCCAAGCACCATTGAGCCGAGCGGAGACTGAGCCACGTCGTCAGCGACATCTGGACGAGATAGAGCTTCGTCTGCAATTGGCTGTCGTATTCGACGTTCGCATCGTGTTCGCCGCTCGATTCGCCGATGTCGCTCTTCCAGAGGTCGTCGGTCAGTCGCATGAGATCGGTTTGCAGTTGAACGGCGTGGGCGAGCCAGTGCCGCAGCGATTCAGTCTGCGTGAGTTTCGTCGCGCGAGACTCTTTCGATTCATCGAGCGCGGCCCGATCTTCGCGTTCGACAACCAGCGTCGCCGCCATCTGCCACAACTGAGCCAGCACGCGGAGAAACTTCAGTCGCGGTTCCAACTGCTTCTCGACGATTTCAAATTGCGTGTCGCCGTCCAGGCTAGGGCCATCCTCCATCGTCGCTCCTTCCTGACCGTCGTCGGAGCTGTCGTGAAAGACCATGTTGTCATAGGCCGCGCCGAACAAGCCGTCCTCGTCCTCTTCTTCTTCGTCCGCCATCGCGCCGGACCGGTTGTCATCATCTTCGGACCAATCGGACGCTGTGCCCAACTCACCATCCACTGCTCCGGCTCGATAGACCGGTGCAGACCACATCTCTCCTGCGTTTGCTTCGAGGTAGTCGAACATGCGGCGGACCAGCGGCCACGGGTCTTCCTTCGAGGTCGAGCCATCTTCGACCGCCTGTCCCATCCACCACAGCAGCAAGTCCTCGAACGACAGATGCCCCGATTCGAGTCCCACGGTGTCGTGCTGACTGAGCCACTGCATCAAGAGGCCCAATGCGGCCACGCGATCGTGCCGTTCCAGCAAAGCGGAAACGACTTGCCCGTAGGCTTTCGACGACTGGAATTGATCGACGTGAGCACGCCAGAAGAGCATGTCTCCAGCCGATTCACCGGCGGCCCGCCAATCGGCAAGAGCCTTGGCGACGTGTTCGGCCGAGTCCAGATGTTCTCGCGCAGCCACGCGCGGCAGGTCATGTACGGTCAGCGTGCCGAACCGGTCCCAGAACTCGGCGAGCTTTTCGTAGCGTTGTGAGATCGCCAGTTCGAGAGCCTGTTCACCGCGTGCTGCCGACTCTTCCAAGGCGCGCGAGTAGGCGTCGAGCAACGCTTCCATGATGTGGTACAGCATCTCGATCCGCTGGTCGGGAACGCTGTCCTCACGTGAGATGAACAGCGGAAACAGCCCTTGAAAACCGAGGACGTTCCAAGGATCGACCAGCGCGCCGCAGTCGATGCCGCGATGCAGGAAGTCCTCTGCCTCTTGCAACAAGACGAAGGCTTCCGCGATCTGCTTCTGCTCGACGATCCGCCGTGCGGAATGGACACGACAAAGAACCTCGCACTCAAACCGGGCTGAGGCACACGGAATGACTTCCGCCTGACGCAGGCTCGCTTCGGCGTACCCCATCCGCGCGAAGAGGTACGCCAATTGGCGACGCTGGACCTGCTGCGCGCCGTACTGAGCGAGAAACATGTTCAACGATTGCCGCACGTGACCGAACGGCTGTCGCGTGATCTTGGCATGTTTGGCGAGTCGCTTTGCCCGCGCACCCGAGGCCGTCTTTGTAAGTCGCGAATAGAACTCGTCGCGCTGACGGGCGACCTTCGGCAGCAACGAAGTCAGCGTGACACTGGAGTCGTGGCATTCGGGACCGTACCCGCTGATGGCCGAGGCCATGAGGATCGTCCCACACAAGACGGCCGAAATATCGAACAGCGTCTCTTCCGGATCGACGCGCTTTTGGGAGGCGGCCCAGTCGAGCAGCGCGTCGAGAATCACTTTACGAACCACGAACCGGCGGTAGTTCCCCTTCAAGTCGATCTGGTGCGGATCCCACTCCCCGAACAAATAGTTGGTCCGCTTATTCGCCGGGTGAATGTGATCGTGCGCTCGCAGGTCGATCGACAACTCATCCAGGTTGTCGAGGTCGAAGTGGGATTCCGCCAGCAGGTCACGCGGCATTTCGCGGAGCAGTTCGAGGACGCGTGTGATGAGCGCGCGATACTTGCCGCTCGACACACCCGCGCCTCGTAGAAAAATCGGCAGCGGGCGAAACCGTTCATGCGAGTACGGCTCCAACTTGCGGCCGTTCTCCAAGATCGCGATCGGGCGGTAGCCGACAAAATCGTTGAGCCGGTCAATCGCTCCGGTCAAGACTCGGTCAGCCTCATCCCACGGCCCGCCTTGCTCCAGCACGGCTTCAAACACCTTCGCCAAAAAGAACGAGTGATGCAGTTCCTCCGGTTGCAAATGGAACAACAGGTCGCGGTGATGCTCGCGATACAACGGCAACGCTCGGTCGAGTGTCAGGGCGATGACCTGCTCGGCCTGTGTGATGTCCGAGAACGCGGGCGAACTGACATGCAGTTCAGCGAGTACCTGACGCAACCCGGGAGCAAGTTCCTCGAATGAGACGCTTTGACGCAATAGATCGAGGTTCTTCTGAAACTTCGGGTCGGATCGACCTCCCGAAAAGTTCAAATAGCCGAGTATCTCTTGAGCAATCGCGGCATCGTGCGGACTGAGATTCAATGGACCAACCCTCCTCATAGGGCGAATTCGCTCGCGTGGGAAAAAACCCGCTCTGTCCGGCCTGCGCCCGTTGAGGCGGAATGGATAACTCCGCATTCCGCCGACTGAAGACCTCGGACGGCGAAAAGGATACGGGACAGAGACGGTGGTTCGCAAACCAGACTTCCGGCAAGACTTTGGAAGCGGCACGAAGCGACATCACGCATCGGGAAAAGCCTCCGCGAGACGAGGACGCAGCGTGGCAGTCAGCGATCGCGGTGAACTCGCGGCCTGGCCAGCAGTCGCTCAGACAATACCGCACGCCCGGCGAACCACAGCTTTTTCCACTTCGGCAGTGACACGCGGCGGGAGTACACATCGAAGTCGCGACGCTCGATCTCACGCAGCAGGCCCCCATAAATGTCGAGCATCGCCCGCAAGATCGGTCGGCCCGGCGCGGCGAGATGATCGAGCAACTCTTCCCCACGCGCGTAGTACCTCTTCGCGCGAGTCACCTCGAATTGCATGAGGTCTCGAAACGCCCCGTTGCGGACGCGCGCCCGAAGATCGGCGGTCGAGTAACCGAATCGCGCGAGGTCTTCGCGCGGCAGATAGATTCGCCCGCGATCAGCATCCTCGGCGAGGTCTCTCAAAATGTTGGTCAGTTGCAGCGCGAGGCCGCAGTCGATGGCGAGTTGTCTGACTACCGGCGCGTCGCGAAATCCCCAAACGTGAATGCAACACAACCCGACCGCCCCCGCGACGTGATAGCAGTACTGATCGAGTTCCTCGAACGTCGCGACTTCCACAGGTTGCAGGTCCATTTCAACGCCGTCGATCACCGCGAAGAGGTACTCGTGCGGAATGCCCGCTCGCGTGGACATCTCGCCAATCGCTGGCAGGTAGCGACTGAAGTTGGATAACGTGGCACTTGCCCTCGGTGAGCCACCCTGAGACTTCCCGTGATCCACCTCGGGAGTGTGAGACACACCCGGCAGGCCGCTCAACTCGGATCGAACAAGTTCTCGCCAAGTGGCCAATCGGAGGCGACGTTCTTCCTGCGGCAGGCTTTCATCATCGCCAAGGTCATCGGTGATTCGGTTGAACGCATACAAGGCGTTCATCGCGCGACGCTGCTCGCGCGGCAACGTCAGGAACGAGAACCGAAAGTTGTGGGCCGTCCGCTGCGTGAGGACACGACAGTCTTCATACGACGAAGCCAGAATGAGAGCGGGGTGCGGCAATGCAGCGATGATTCTCGTCCTGTACTTCTCGTGGGCAAACGAGCCTCAGTCAGCCGACACGGTGTATAGCAGGCCATCGCAAAAAGTAGGATGGACGCCTCGTCCGTCCGTCTCTCGAACGAAAGTGAAGCGGACAACACTGCCCATCCGTCAATTGTCATTGCTCCTTCTCGCGCGGCGTTCGAGCTTTCGCGGAGGACACGCCCCGGCATTTCTGAGGCACTGACCAACTGTTAATCTCCGACGCGCATTCGGCAACTCGGGCTCGACACCATTTGGTCTCCGGATGAAACGAGCCAGTCGCTCGCTCGCCCAACGGCTCAAACAGATGAATCCAGCCGTACAAACACTTCCCGCGAGAGGCAGCGATGACGCAGGCCAGCTTAGACACCATGAGTCGCGATGGACAAAGGACTCGTCAGCTCTGGCCGGGCACACGTTGGTTTTGGCCGAGTGTGATCGTCTGCCTGATTGTGCAAGCGGCTCTCGCGGCGGACTGTGCCCGATCTTGGACACCGACGCACGATGAGTTCTGGCACCTGCCGATCGGGCTGCGCATGTGGACTTTGGGCCGGTTCGACGACGATGTCATCAACCCGCCGCTCGTCCGATTGTGGGCGGCCCTTCCGCTCGCACTCGGCGGCGCTCAACCGGGTGATGCGGGGCCGAAGCCCGATGTGGGTGACATCGGCGATGCCTTCTGGGCCGCGAACGCCGACGTGCGGTTTTGGTTTTTGTGCGGCCGATTGATGATCGTTCCGCTCGCCACGCTGACCGGTTTGATCTTGGCCGTGTGGGGACGAGCTTGGTACGGCGAACGAGCCGCGTTCCTCAGCGTTCTCTTGTTCTGTTGTTGTCCGACCGTGATCGCGAACGCCGCGATCGTGACTCACGATCTTCCGCTGGCCGCCGCTTGGCTCGCCACGCTCTTCACGTTGATCCGATTTGCGGAACGGCCGACGTGGCGCAGAGCGCTCCTGTTCGGAGCGATCTTGGGGATCGCTCAACAGACCAAACTGACGGCCCTCGTGCTGGGACCGCTGAGCGTTGTGCTGTGGTTCATACTGCGCTGGCGGTCCGTGAATCCCAGTGGTTCGGAGTCGATGGTCTCGGTGGGGCGAGAGGGGCAGCAGCGAGAAGAGCAGAAAGAGGAGACCTGCGGTCGGGCGTTTCGGCGGGGTCAGGAGACCCGCGCCGAACAAGTCGAGACCCGCGCCGAACAAGTCGAGACCCGCGCCGAACTGGCGCGATACTGGTTCGCGGCGATCCTCGTCGCGCTGTTCGTTGTCAACGCGAGTTACCTTTTCCGTGGAACAGGCACAGCGTGGAAGGACGTGCCATTCGCGAGTGCCCGTATGGTCGCGCTGCAACGCGCGTTCGCCGTCGTCGGCTGGACTCCGGTGCCGCTCCCGCGCGACTACATCGCCGCGTTCGATCGACTGGCTCAAGACCTCGAGCGCAAGCATCCCGTCTATCTCGATGGCGAATGGCGCGACCGACCGTTCGCGCGGTACTACGCGGCCGCCCTGAGTTACAAGCTGCCCCTCGCGACGTTGGTACTCATCCTCATCGCTTGTGTTGTCGTCCTCTGGCCGCAATCAAACGGACTCCACGGCTCGCTCAATCGCCGCCGTTCGCTCTGCCTGCTAATCGCTGCCGCCGTGTTGCCCGTGCTGGCGAGTGGCTCGGCGAATCAGATCGGAATTCGATACATCCTGCCGACGCTGCCACTGCTGCACCTATTCGCGGGGCAAGCCATTGGTGTGCTGAGTGACTCGAAGCGGCGCGTGCTGAGGCTGATCGTGTGGACCGCGTTACTCACGGCTCCGCTCGCGCTGAGATTTCATCCGCATCACCTCGCCTACTTCAACGCCCTCGTGGGAGGACCGGCACGCGGCGGCTGGCATCTCGTCGATTCCAACATCGACTGGGGTCAAGACCTGCACGCCTTGAAGGAGTTCCTCGACGAACGGCAAGTGAAAGAGATCGGTCTCGCCTACTTCGGCACCGTCGTTCCCGCCCGCATCGGAATCACAGCGCACCCGCTGCCATCGCGGTTTCCTCAACCCGGCTGGTACGCGGTGAGCGTCAACTTCGTTCACGGTCGCCCTCACGCGATCCGCGATCAGAACGGCAATCGCACTCAGGTCGGCATCGGTGAGTTCGGCTACTTCCGGTTCTTCGAGCCTGTCGCGCGGATCGGCTACTCGATCGACGTGTATCACCTGACCGACCGCGATGTCGCCCGCTACGGCCACGCACTGCGGCAACTCAACTCTTCCGCCGGTGGACCGTAAGGCGAGCGGCAGGAATTGTCAGACCACGATGTAGGATGGGCACTCTTGCCCGTCCGAATTTCTGTCTTCAAGCCGGGACGGGCAAGAGTGCCCATCCTACAGGGACTTTTCTTCCTGCCGCTCGCCTAAGGATCGGTGTACCAACCACTGGCAGTATTGGCGACATCCGTGGTCCGGCTCTGCCATCCGTGCGATCGCCTGATCTGAAGGAGATCAACCGCACGGGTAGCAGGGCCGGAGCACGGATGAAGCACAAGAGGCGGCATCTGAATCACCTCGATTCCGAAGAGCGATCTCGCCAGCGGTGGATGCGCCGGTCCTCGTAGCCTGTTGAAAAAGGGAGCGAGGCTCCCGCCGAGCCGTTCTTGGTAGGAATATCGCTAGTTTCTCGCGGCTCGGCAGGAGCCTCGTCCTCCCGATCCACCTTTTTCAACGGGCTGCTAACCGTGACTCACAACAAGCCCGCGTCGTTTCACTCGGCGGGAACTTCCACGAGGACTGCGGCGTCGAGTTCCACACTGTCACAGGATCGGCACATCAACGACCGGGTTGCTCGGATGCCTCGTCACTACACGAACGAGGTGTTCACGCGACGCCAGTCATTGATGCGCCGATCCAGAACGGCGGCGCGTTCCAATCACCGCGAGGCCCCACCTATACTCCCGCCCTCGGGTCTGGAGGGCCTTTCTCTCAACGCAAGAAATGGGTTCGCATCATGCGGAAGTTGTCTGCCTCACTTCGTGTTTGTTTCGTCTGTCTGCTGTCGCTCAGTCTGGCTTCGTGGTGGCTCATTGCCGAGGAAGCGGGGAAGCCGGTGAATCGAGACGCCACTCAAAAACAGTTTGATGCCGGGAACTTTAAGGCCGCCTACGACGGCTTTCGGAAGTTGGCACTTGATCCGAAGACTGACGCGAAGCTGGTCGGGGACGATCTCGCCAGGGCTGTGCAGGCGTTGCAGCAGCTGGGGCGCAACACCGAGATCGACGAACTGATCGAAGCGTCGGTGAAGGCGCAGCCCGAGAACTGGCGGCTGCTCCGCAGTGCGGCTCAGTTGCACGGGCAGATGATCGAGCATTGGGGCTATGTCGTGGCGGGCAAGTTTCAACGCGGGTCGCATCGCGGCGGCGGGCAGTACGTGTCGTCGCAGGACCGAGACCGAGTTCGCTCGATGCAGCTTCTTCAACAGACGGTCCCGTTTGCAGTGAAAGACGACAACAAAGTTGAGGTCGCCCAGTGCTTCCTCGAATTCGCCCGGCAACTCGGGAGCATCGAAGCGTGGCGGCTGCAAGCGCTGACCGATCTCTCGACGCTGCCCGACTACGAAGAAGGCAATCAGTGGGGCGGTCGCGGCTGGCATGGGATGCACGGCGGCGGCGAGTCGAAGGGGGCACCTGTCGATGAGGATGGTAACGCCGTGTTTCATCGCGTTCCCAAGTCGTGGGCCGACGCCAAGTCGGACGGCGAACGCTGGCGCTGGATGCAGACGCAAGCCGTTGAGGTCAACAACGTCCTACGCAACGAAGTCGATTACTCGTTCGCCACGTTCCTGCACAATCAATTCGGCGTGCAGACGATGGCTTGGCTGCGAGGCGGCTCAGGAACCGAAGACGACAAAAACGAAAGCGGCCCGTTCGCAGTGCAGACTCTCGGCGACGACGAGACCATCGCGAAACTCGCCACCGGAGTGAAGCGGTTCAAGCTGCCCGACGAATTCAATCCGCTGAAGCTCTTCCAAGAGATCGCCAATCGTCCGAACGACAGCGCCCACGCGCCGCCGTCCGCCGATCAGGTCGCCCAGATTTACGAGGACCGTCGTCAGTACGTGAAGGCGGGTGAGGCATGGAAGGTTGCCTTGGCGAAGTTCGGTGATGAACAGCATCGTCAGGCGCGGCGCGACCAAATCGTGAAGAACTGGGGCCGCTTCGAGAACCTGCAAGTCGCCCCCGCCGGCAAGGGAGCGACCGTTGATTTCCGCTATCGCAACGCAAAGCAGGTCTCGTTCGAGGCGCATGCGATCAGGATCGACAAGCTGCTCGACGACGTGAAGGCGTATCTCAAGTCGTCTCCCGCGCAGCTCGACTGGCAGCGGTTCAATGTTCAGGAGGTGGGCTACAAACTCGTCACCGAAAACCAGACTCAGTACCTCGGCGAGTCGGTCGCGACGTGGAAGCTGGACCTCACACCGAAGGCCGAACACTTCGATAGCGTGGTCAAAGTCACAACGCCTCTGCAAAAGGCGGGAGCTTATCTGCTGACCGGCAAGCTGGCCGATGGCAACATCAGTCGTGTGATCGTCTGGCTGGCGGACGCGGCCCTCGTGCGAAAACCACTCGACGGACAGTCGCTTCATTTCGTGGCCGATGCCGTGACGGGGCAGCCGATCGCGAAGGCCAACGTCGAGTTCTTCGGCTGGAGGCAGGAACAGGTCGCGCCGAACAAGCAGCAATGGAAAGTGACGACGACCAACTTCGCCGAGTTCACCGACGCGAACGGCCTCATCACGCTGCCAGCGGCGAAAGTGCCGCAGGATTATCAGTGGCTGATCGTCGCGAAGACCGAGGCCGGGCGACTGGCCTACACCGGGTTCACTCATGCGTGGTGGGGCCAGCGACACGATCAGGACTACAGCGCCACGCGCGTCTTCACGATCACCGACCGGCCCGTCTATCGTCCCGAGCAGACCGTGAAGTTCAAGTTCTGGATTCAGACCAGCAAGTATGACCAACCGGACAAGACCGAGTTCGCCAATCAGGACTTCACCGTCCAGATCAACAACCCGCAGGGTGAGAAGGTGCTGGAGAAGGTTTTCAAGACGGACAAGTTCGGCGGCATCGAGGGCGAGTTCCCGCTCGCCAAGGGAGCGATGCTCGGCACGTACCAGTTGCTCGTCATGAACAATCTCCAACAGGGCGGCAGCTTCCGCGTCGAAGAGTACAAGAAGCCCGAATACGAAGTGACGGTCGATGCCCCGACGGAACCGGTGGCCCTCGGCGAGAAGGTCACGGCGAAGATCAAAGCGAAGTATTTCTTCGGTGCCCCGGTCACGAAGGGCAAGGTGAAGTACAAGGTGCTGCGGACGGCTCACGACAGCCACTGGCATCCGACCGCGAAGTGGGACTGGTTCTACGGGCGAGGCTACTGGTGGTTCGCGTCCGACTACGACTGGTATCCCGGCTTCGGCAAATGGGGCTGCTTCCGTCCGATCGGTTGGTGGATTGGCCACAACCCCGGCCCACCCGAAGTGATCGCGGAGCAAGAGGTCGAACTCGGTCCCGAGGGAGAAGTCTCCGTCGAAATCGACACGATGCCCGCGAAAGCCATTCATGGCGACGAAGATCATTCGTACTCGATCACGGCCGAAGTCGTGGACGAGTCGCGCCGCACGATCGTCGGGACGGGGAACGTCCTCGTCGCCAGGCAGCCCTTCCGCGTCTTCGCGTGGGTCAACCGAGGCCACTACAAAGTCGGTGACACGGTCCTCGCGAACTTCGACGCGCACACCATCGACAACAAGCCGGTCAAGGGAACGGGCGAGCTGACTCTGTTCAAGGTCACTTACGACGCGAAGCAGCAGCCGGTCGAAGAGGCGGTGCAGTCGTGGCCGCTCAACACCGACGAGGCCGGTCACGCGCAGGAGCAACTCGCCGCCAGCAAGGCCGGGCAGTATCGGCTCTCGTACAAGGTGACCGATGCCAAGCAGCACACGATCGAGGGCGGCTACGTCTTCGTCGTGCGCGGCGATGGTTTCGACGGCCGCGAGTTCCGCTTCAACGATCTGGAACT
>JAYVOX010000742.1:0-3343 GCA_043757695.1 Schlesneria sp. | reverse complement strand
AGCTGCACCTCGCCAGAGTGCGGGTGTGACGCTCAAACAGCCCACGTTCTGGCGAAACGTGGCTACATTCAAAGGTCTCACTTTGGGCCGTGCAAAGTATAAAACGGGAGCAATCGAGACGGGGTTTGAGTGCGAACCTCGCGCGGTCAGCAATCACAACAGTTCTGTCTGATTCCGGACCAGACTAACCATTGGGTGAAGGCAAATCATTGAGACGTTTTTGCCATCACACGATGTTTCGCGGCGAATTCTCCCCGGCACTTGCGCGATCTTTGCAATCGACATGACCGTTGGGATTCCTGCTTCGGCTTCAATCGTCGCAACCCGACTCGCCGACCCTAAGGGCTCGCGCGGGAATCACTGGCGTAGCGGAAGTCGTGAGACTTCAGTCCGAACTCTCACGAGTCCGGCTACCACTGCCACTCATTGATGTGCGTATCCTAACAGCCTGTTGAAAAAGGGAGGGCGAGGCTCCCGCCGAGCCGTTCCTGGTAGGAATATCGCTTGTTTCTCGCGGCTCGGCGGGAGCCTCGCCCTCCCGATCCGCCTTTTTTAACGGGCTGTTTAGGGCTGGCGCATCAATAACTGGGGTAGCCGAACTCGTGAGACTTCGGGCCGAACTCTCACGAGTTCGGCTACCCCAGACAGATATTTCTGCTCCGATCCTTACTCAGTCTTCCGGCAAAACGGGAACGGGTGGTGTTGGAGAGCCGGAGGTGATGAATTCCACGGTCACGACTTGGTCGTGTCCGGCCGCATAGAGCGTGTTCTGTTCGGCATTCAGTACGAACTTGTGCAGGTGCATCGGAACTTTGTCCTGATGGACGACCTTGCCCGTCTGCACATCGTAGAACGACACGAAGCCGCCGTTGTCGCCGCCACCGCAGACAAACCACGTCCCCTCGCGCGGGAACGTGATCTGTTCGACGAGGCCCTTGAATTTGGTGTCGCTGATTTCGTGGACTCGCTTTGCCGTCTGCCAGTCGAAGATTTCGATGCGTGACGGGCCATCAAGGTGATCGATGTTGCCGATCGTCCCGATACCGCCCACTGCCAGCAGCCGATTGTCCGGTGAAAAGGCGAGGCTGCGGATGCCGCCGATCGAGTGACGGCGTTGCTTCGGGTCCCAAGTGTATAAGACAGGAGCATCCGCTTCACCGACTTTCTTGCCGGTCGCGACATCCCACACTGCGACATGCCCCACCTTATCTCCGGTCGCCAAAAGCTGACCGTCGTGCGAAAACGCGACCGCGTAGAGCATGGAAGGGAAATGATGCGGCGTCATCGGCTTGTGTTCGGCGAGTGTGTGGACCAAGTTCCCCGCAGCGGAATCCCACACTTTGCACAGCATGTCATCGGCCACGCTGGCGATGAGCCTGCCGTCGGGTGACGCCACCAAGCCTCGCATCCACTTGTCGTGAGCAACCACCGCGCGCACAGGCGCTCGCTTCTCGATGTCCCACCAGATCAATCGGCCATCGTAACCACCAGTCACAAGGTGTGGCCCCATGATGGCGGCACCGGTCACGTAGCTCTGATGCCCCTCGACCGTAAACTCGACTGGCTGCGGCTTGTCGGCGGCCATGTCGAGTTCTCGAACTTTGAAGTCCGATCCGCCGACAAACAGTTTCTGAGACTGCGGCAATAACGCGATGCAGAGCGAGATGCCCGGCAGACGCACGGTCTTAGTGATCTTAAATTTGGTCGGATCGGCGAGCGACATCGGCTGGACCTCGAATGCTTGCGAAGGGATTCAACACTCTCTCAACGGACACTATTGAAGTTAGGTAGTTAGTTCTACTGTCCGACGCAGGGAATAGTTGTAAGTGTTTTCGCCAAAAACCTTTACAGACACCGACAATACAACGCCGCCGTTTGCCGTGAAATCATTGTCGTTTGGGTGTGGAGCACGAATTCCGGGTAATCCAGCGTTGTGAGGCTTTGATGCAACCACGCTGGGACAGAAGGATCATCCGAAAGGGATAATTTGCAAGCGTTTTCCACTAAATATGTTACATCGCATTTCAGCATAGGACAGTAGAATTAGGTAGTTAGGTAGGGTGTGTGGAGTCTTCGGAACACACCATGTCTTCGGCGTGGTGATGGTGCGTTCCGAAGACTCCACGCACCCTACACCACTGTTGCTGAGTATCGAGCGGCTGCTGAGTATCGACCGGCTGTTGCTGAGCCTCCACGAAGATGTCGTAGATGTCCGCTTCGCGATCGGCGACGCTCACGATTTGCGTCTGCGGACATTCCGCCGCCAGTTCGCACGCCCGGCGATATCCTTGGAGCCAACGAAAGCTCTCCTTCTGTTCGATGGGGAGCGAGCTCCGTTCGTCGGCTTTTCCCAACGTCTCCGGTTCGCGATCAAAGAACTCGGCATCCATACACTCCCAGACAGAGTTTGTCGGGAGTGACCGCCAACTGCACATGTTCATACAGCCCGAAGCGATCCGGTGTATTGAGGCACCGCGCATCCTTGGTGAAATCCAACTCGGTCGTGTCTTGCACAATCAACACGACAGGATGCTCTCGCAAGCGGCGCTTCGTGGCCTCCCGATGCGGCTGCAAAATTTGTTCGGGCGTAACTGAGGCATTGTTGAAAAACCGATACGCCGCGATCATGTCGCTCCACCCGTCGCACGCCGCATTGATGCTCGCCTCCGGGTTGGCCACCAACGCCTCCAGGATTTGGCAGCTCCGCTGGTTCAGCCGTTGATCGGCCAACTGAATCCCACAAAGTTCATCGACGATTCCTTCGCACATCCATTAGCTCTAGGCTGTTTTGGCAGGTCGTGTCTGCCTTTCGTGCTGGCGCCAATCTCATGCTGCTACCGCGGCCAATTTGTTGTCGAAACCTTTGAGTTGTGTATAAACGACAGCCTGCCCCGGCCACCCTACGCCGTTAACCCTTTTTGTAACTCGTGCCATAATCAAGGATTCGGCTTAGCTTCTCGACGTAAGTACATTTTCCCAACGGCATGGATTGACTCAGAAGTGACTGCCTCTCGGTGAGGCCAGAACACGACGGAAGGGCTCACTCGGCGAAAACCACTTACGTTCAGGCATTTTTCGCAACTCGTGATTTGTAATGAGATTGCAAAAAGGGTTAACGGCGTAGCCGGCCACCCCGCCGACCCTACCTTACTGAGTCATTCAACGTTCAGTTCACCCCGTGAGATACAGAGCGTTGGGTGATCGCTGGCCATGGCGAGCACATCGACAACATACGCCCCAACTGTTAGCAGCCCGTTGAAAAAGCGATGTTTTTGGAGGTGATCGGTTGGTGAGGGAATTTGGCGGCGAGGGTCGGGTGGAAGGTCATGCGGTGTGAGCGAGC
>JAYVOX010000741.1:0-12507 GCA_043757695.1 Schlesneria sp. | reverse complement strand
CCGTCTGAACGCCGCCCCCCGCCCCATCACCCTCTCACCGGTTCTGCGAACCCCAAGCCTCACCCTGCGACAACGCCACCGCTCAACACGCGCTGCCGCTCAACACGCGCCACCGCTCAACACGCGCCACCGCTCAACACGCGCTGCCGACAACGTCGGACGCGCTCGGCGTGCGCGCCCCCAAACGCCGCAAATTCGACAAACCAGTTGCCTGTTTGAGGACTAATTGAACACACTCATGCAAGGAAGCACAGCCCCGAAGTGCTCCTCGCTCAGACGATTCGCTCGCACATTTGTGCCCAATCGCCCCCCAAACGAAAAAACACTTTGCCCGACTTTCCCAGCAAAAGCAAATTAGCGACGATGCCTGAGCATTCTTGATCGGCCTCTTGTGTTCAACGGCATTCACGCGGCAACGTTTTCAATTGCGACCAGCCAATTTCCAGCCGCACAGCCGGATGAAACATCGCAGCATGTCTTCCCCCGCAAAAAACTCCCGGAGTTCCTCGGACACCTCGCGATGTGCCATGAGGAACTGCTCGCGATCAACGATTTCGCCACGGTCTATGCACCGGAGGTACTCAACAACGGCGGCATCCGCCCGGTCAGGCGTGCTGTAATCGTTCGGGAACACTGTGGTGAACCTCTTCAAATTCAAAGGAGTTCCAACGGCCACAGACCCGATCATCCGCGCCTCCTGCATCGGGGAGTCGCATGTACTCCTCAATGCCTGCGTAGGGGAGATCGGAATCATCCGAAGCGTTATTCGGCATCGAACGCGTTCCGATCAACGATTGCAGGATGTGGCACGAACTCTCAGGCACGAAATCCGAAGTGCTCTGCGAGATGTGCGATCAGTGATCCTGACCGCCTTGGGCAAAACGGGGAAGGGAAAACACCGTCAGCCTGAGAGCAATCATGGCCGCTTCACTACTCTCAGGTTGGCGGTTGTTACGAAGACGGTTGAATCAACGACCGTCGTAGTTGTGGCCACCGAAAATGTTGGGAGCGGGGCGAGCAGCGGCACCGGGATCAGATCGATTCTGACCTGTCGGCTGAACGAAGCGCCAACCGCATCGTTCGGCAGTCCGGCCGATTGAATCCGCGCCACCGCCATCGCCGTGGCAATGAATCGTTGGCGCGAACGCTCCTCAATGGATGACGACGAGCAAGAGCAGACACAGAATGATACGGGGAACGATCTGTCAAGAAGTCGATGGCGAGGAGCAGCATGTCGAAAATGAAGAGAGATTCCGTTTGGACCTGACTACCATGAAGTGGACCCGTGTGTGAGCAATTCTGCGGAGTTCAATGTGGTTGTCGGCCCAATCCCAAGAGGGATATCTGGCAACATCGAAAAGCGGTCTCCAAGTGAAATTGTTCGGCGATCCTTCGTCATGCGAACTGGCGGATTGAATTCTTATGCTTCTCACCATCTCCACCACGCACCAACCCGCCACCGATCTGGGCTTCCTGCTGCACAAGCACCCGGAGCGGTGTCAAAGCTTCGAGTTGAGCTTTGGGCAAGCTCACGTCTTTTATCCCGAAGTCTCGGAAGAACGCACCTCGGCAGCTTTGCTGTTGGATGTGGACCCGGTGGGCATGGTTCGAGGCAAGAGTCGGGAGCAGAGTTTTCTCTTGGGGCAATACGTGAATGACCGGCCCTATGTGGCATCGTCATTCCTGAGCGTTGCCATCTCTCAAGTCTTCGGATCGGCCCTGTCCGGTCGCTGCAAGGATCGAGCGGAGTTGGTTAATTCACCCATTCCGCTGACGGCCTGCATCGAAGTGCTGCCCGTTCGTGGTGGTGAAGGACTCGTGCAACGGATCTTCGAGCCGCTGGGCTACACCGTGGAAGCGACACGTCACCCCCTCGACGACACGTTTCCCGAATGGGGCGAGAGCCCGTATTTCTCGGTGACGATTGCAGCCACAACAACCTTGTCGGAACTGCTGACGCATCTCTACGTGCTGGTTCCGGTGTTCGACAACCAGAAGCACTATTTCGTCGGCGATGACGAACTGGAGAAGCTGCTGGAACACGGGGCCGGATGGCTGGCGTCTCACCCTGAAAAGGAACTGATCACTCGTCGTTACCTGCGGCACCGATCCAACCTGTACCGGGAGGCCCTTGCCCGATTGGTTGAGGAAGAGCCAATCGACAATGGGAACGAAGAGCCAACGGACTTGGGACCGGAAGAGTCGTTGGAGCAGACCGTCAGCCTGAACGAACAACGACACGGCACGGTACTGGCCGCATTGCGTGGCAGCGGTGCTCGCAGCGTGCTGGACCTAGGTTGCGGTGAAGGCAAGCTGCTCCGTGACATTCTGGCCGACCGTCAGTTTGAGCGGATCGTCGGCTTGGATGTTTCGATCCGGTCGCTGGAGATTGCCCACCGTCGGCTCAACCTCGACCGGATTCCTGATCGTCAGGCCGAGCGGATCAAGTTGATTCATGGTTCGCTGATCTATCGAGACCAGCGTCTGGCGAACTTTGATGCGGCGGCCGTTGTCGAAGTGATCGAACACCTCGATCCACCGAGGTTGTCAGCGTTCGAGCGAGTGGTGTTCGAGTTCGCTCGGCCCAAGACAGTCGTGCTGACGACGCCCAACAGCGAATACAACGTGAAGTGGGAGTCGCTCCCTGCCGGAAACTTCCGCCACTCCGATCATCGCTTTGAGTGGACCCGGCAGGAGTTTCAGGACTGGGCGAATCGTGTAGCGGGTCAGAATGGATATGTCGTGCGGTTTGTTCCGGTCGGCCCGGTGGACGAACTCGTTGGCTCGCCGACGCAGATGGGAGTGTTTGAGCGTGAGTGAAGAGATTCGCAAAAGCAGTCTGCAAGTCGAGACAAGTGCAAGTCAGGACAATCTGCAACGAATGCAGGACGATATCTCCGCGCTGAAGCTCGACGATTCACTTCTTTTCCTGAATCACATTCTTGGTGTGTCCAGGGGGTACACAAGCGACTCGCGACTGCAATCAGTCATTCAGAACAGTAACCCTCCGATTCTTCCGCACATCGTTCACTTCCTCGCGAAGCAGATTCTCCTTCATTCCAGCGAGCTTGGCATGCGCACGTTGGGATGGCAGCAATACTGTGACTTGTCCAACAGGTACTTTGAACTTGATGACCCAATTCAACACGATCCTGATTGGAAAGGTGCTGATCCATCCGGATTCTTCGAAAGGATTCTGTCACAGCAGATAGGACCGCAGCAGCGAAACATGCTCCAGAAATACGGACTGGCGCTGGGGCTCTTTCGTGATGTCGGCATTGTTGAATGGCCGCAAAGATATGACTTGCAATCAGACCTACAGAGCGAGCTTGGTGTCACGGTGGACACATTCATGTCGATGGGACATCTCGCCTTTGCGTTTAGAACAGCCCGGTATCAGGCGAGTCAGTGCATCGGAACATTTACTCCGATGACGTTCGTGGAGGCGTTTCGACAAGGGATCAGTTGGTGTGTACCAGAAGCGTGGGAACCCTTTCTTCGCCGAGTAGCCTGTAACCGAGACATGTTTCGCGAAGTAGCGGCGCGAGCCGAGTATCAAGTGAGTGATCCTTCGGCGCTCGAACGGCTGAAGGTTCCTCCGGATACAAACCTGTATGACCAGTTTGGATTCAACCCCCTGTGGAGATTCCCGATCATCGATCTCGGAAATGCTCGCTATCTCGCAGTTGATCCAGAACTAATCGTCGAACGTGTCACATTCGGCTTGTTCTACGATCTCTTCGAGCGTGATCGAACAAGATTTTCCACACGGTTTGGCGATGTATTCGAGCGATTCGTCGGGCAACTTATTGGGGCCGCGTGTCCCACCGATAGGCTGTGGTCCGCATCAATCTGGGAACAGCAGAGTGGAATGATGGAGAGAAGGCGGCAGAAGATGGGCGACTGGGCGTACTGTGGCGATGCGCGAACAGTTCTCGTGGAATGTAAGAGCCTTCGGCCGTCGTTGCTTCTACGAACCTACGGTGCTGAGGTGACAATGAAGGCTACGGCTGAACGAATCGCTTCAGCAGTTGATCAACTCACAAGTCACAGCAAAAGTATTGCAGAAGGGAAATGGACGGATGTTGGGCTGCGAAACTGTCCCACAGTTGGGGTCATTGTCTCTTACGGCAGACTTCACACAGCAAATGGTCCGTTTACCCGTGCGCGGGTGGCTCAAGCCCTCGAAAGACAAGGAATCTCTCCAATACCGTATGTCGTTCTGTCTCTCGACGAATTGGACACGGTGCTGTGCCTTGTGGAAGGGGGTAAACCGTTCGATGAAATAATCCAATCACTTTGTTCCGGCGACGGGTCGTTCAATCCGCTAGCGTCGTATCGAAATGAATTGCTGACATGCTCCATGAGTTCAGCTACCAAAGCGAGGGGACAGCAGTTCCTTGATGGACTTGTCACCGATGCAAGATCACTCAAATCGCACTAAATCTGAAAGATGCACATCCAGATCCCTAAGCTCTCCTTCGTCGTCCTCATTGGCCCCAGCGGATCGGGCAAGAGCACGTTTGCCCGCAAGCATTTTTTGCCGAGTGAAGTGCTGTCGTCCGATTACTGCCGTGGGTTGGTCAGTGACAATGAGAACGATCAAGCGGCGACCAACGATGCCTTCGACGTGCTGCACTACGTGGCGGCCAAGCGGCTGGCACGGGGGCGACTGACGGTTGTCGATGCGACGAATGTCCAGCCCGAGGCCCGAGCACCGTTGGTCGCTCTCGCTCGGAAGTATCACTGCCTGCCGGTCGCCATCGTTTTGAATCTTCCCGAAGACATCTGCCACGAACGGAATCGGGATCGGCAGGATCGGGCATTCGGTCCGCATGTGATCCGCCAACAGAAGACACAATTGCGGCGAGCACTCCGAGGACTGAAGCGAGAAGGCTTCCGGCATGTCATCGTGCTGGAAAGCGTTGAGGAGGTCGAAGCCGCAGTCATCGAACGAGTCCCGTTGTGGAATGACCGCAGTCACGAACACGGTCCATTCGACATCATCGGTGACGCACATGGTTGTGCCGATGAGTTGGAAGAACTCCTTGATCGGTTGGGTTACGGCAAACTCATGATTGCCGATCACGAACCGGGTTGGACCAACATTGCCTATGTTCATCCTGAAGGTCGTAAGGCGGTCTTCGTCGGCGATCTCGTGGATCGAGGACCAAGAGTGCTCGACACGCTGAGCATCGTGCGGAACATGGTTCAATCTGGCTCGGCCCTTTGCGTCCCCGGCAACCACGACATGAAACTGTTCAAGAAGCTGAGTGGCCGAGATGTCCAGATCACGCACGGCCTGGCTCAAACGCTCGCCGAGATCGACGCCCTACCCGATGAGGTGCGTGGTCCGTTTTGCAAATCATTGGCGGACTTCCTCGATGGACTCGTCAGCCATTTCGTGCTGGACGATGGCAAGCTGGTCGTCGCCCATGCGGGGATGAAGGAAGAGATGCAGGGGCGAGGCTCCGGTAAGGTTCGAGACTTTGCTTTGTATGGAGAAACGACCGGAGAGACCGACGAGTTCGGGCTTCCTGTGCGATGCAACTGGGCAGCGGAGTACCGAGGCTCGGCGATGGTCGTCTACGGCCACACGCCGGTTCCCGAACCGGAATGGCTCAACCACACGGTCAATGTCGATACCGGTTGTGTCTTCGGCGGGAAGCTCACGGCCCTGCGTTATCCCGAGAAGGAGTTCGTCTCGGTTCCCGCCAAACAGACCTACTGCGAACCGTCTCGACCATTCTTGCCAGTGGGACAACAAGCTCCGGCCCTCTCCTCCCAGCAGCTTCAGGACGACTTGCTGGATGCGGATGACGTGATCGGCAAGCGAATCGTCTCGACCCGCCTGCACCACAACGTCACGATTCGTGAGGAGAACGCCACGGCAGCATTGGAAGTGATGAGTCGTTTCGCCGCCAACCCGAAGTGGTTGATCTACCTGCCTCCCACGATGTCACCCAGCGAGACGACGAAGCAAACGGGACTGCTGGAACATCCCGCTGAAGCTTTTTCGTATTTCCGCAACCAGGGCGTCCCACAGGTTGTCTGCGAAGAAAAGCACATGGGATCTCGGGCCGTGGTCATCGTCTGTCGGGATGACGCCGCCGCTCGTGAGCGTTTTGGAGTGATGGAGGATGAGTTCGGCATCGTCTACACACGGACAGGAAGGCGGTTCTTCAATGACACGGACCTCGAACGGCGGTTCCTCGAACGACTCCGAACTTCGCTCACGGCGTCAGGCTTCTGGGACGAGCACAACACGACGTGGGCTTGTCTCGATTGCGAACTGATGCCGTGGTCCGCCAAGGCCCAGG
Organism: Schlesneria sp.; assembly: GCA_043757695.1. Taxonomy (GTDB): domain Bacteria; phylum Planctomycetota; class Planctomycetia; order Planctomycetales; family Planctomycetaceae; genus Schlesneria. The sequence goes on along the minus strand of JAYVOX010000741.1, from coordinate 6,187 downwards.
AACTTTTGCGATCTCAGTATGCGGCAGTCGGTGCCGCCGGAAATGCGTCATTGCCTGTCGTGGTGTCGGCTCTCGAACAAACAGCCGGTCGGTTGAATGGGGAAGCTGCCGAAATGATCGGCGGCTTGTTCACCAAGTATCGAGACATCGGCAACAACGTGGGTAAGTTTGTGACGGCCTATCGTCAATACTGCTGGTCGGTGGAATCGTTGGATGATCTCCGGCTCGCACCCTTCCACCTGTTGGCCACGGAAGGGAAGGTCCACACGCACCAGAATCACCTCTGGCACATGGAGCGACTGGCGAAGATCTGCCAGCACGATCCGAAGTTCCTCTTAGCGACACAGTTCCAAGTGGTGGACGTGACCAACCCGGACAGCGAGCAGGCCGGAGTTGAGTGGTGGGAAAGCCTCACTGCTCGTGGCGGCGAAGGAATGGTCATCAAGCCGCTGGACTTCATCATGCGAGGCAAGAAAGGTCTAGTGCAGCCCGCCGTGAAATGTCGAGGCCGGGAATATCTGCGAATCATCTACGGCCCCGACTACACAGCCGATGAGCATCTGACTCGACTGCGGAGCCGTGGGCTGGGAGCCAAGCGGTCGCTGGCTTTGCGTGAGTTTGCCCTCGGCATCGAGGGGCTGGAACGCTTCGTCCGGCGCGAGCCGTTGCGACGAGTCCACGAGTGCGTCTTCGGCGTGCTGGCATTGGAGAGTGAGCCGGTGGACCCAAGGTTGTAGGACGCCACATGAAACTCACAGGACTCAAACACGGACTTTGTTCAACATGTGCGAAGGATCTTGAATGGAGCGACAAACAGTTTCGACTGGGACACCTTGGGAGACAGTTGTGGCCTACTCCCGAGCCGTGCGAATCGGCCAGCAGGTCTTCGTTTCCGGCACGACGGCCTCCAACAGCGATGGCACAACTGTCGCCGTGGGAGATCCATACCAACAGACGGTTTTCATCCTTCGCAAGATCGAGTCCGCACTTGCCGAGGTCGGAGCGACACTGGCCGATGTCGCACGCACCCGCATGTTCGTGACTGACATCAGCCGGTGGGAGGAGATTGGACGTGCTCATGGCGAGGTCTTCGCTGGAATCAATCCGGCAGCGACGATGGTCGAAGTCCGACGTTTGGTGAACCCCGATCATCTGGTAGAGATCGAAGTGGATGCTGTGGTATCTGGCTGACCCCTTCTCCGCCAATCAACGGCGACCTTATGACGGAGAACCCAATTAGCCCCGGCTTTTTTTTTCGCCGCCGTTTTTTGGGAATCCCTTTTCTATCAAGGATCTCCCGCGTGCCAGCATAATTTTCAGAAGTTGTTGAATAACAAAAAGGTGGTCACGTAATCAGTAGCAGAGGGTCTCTGGGGGTTGGCCCGCAGGGGAATCGTTTGAAAGTTGTTGGGATAAAAACTTTGTAGCGAAACCGCTCGCTTCGGAAGAAGTTTTACGATGTCCCTCGAATCGAGAAGTAACAAGTGCGATTCGACCCGCTCTTCGGTCTCGGCATGGTCAGTCATGGCAGTGATCAATTCGCCGGTCGATTCAACCTCCGTCTTCTGCATCTGGTCAGCCTTGGTGATGGCATCATCGACCGGCTCCTTGGGGTGATGGTTTTGAACAACCAGCAAGCGGGTGTCTGTCCCCGATTGCTCAGTCGATCTGCTCAATGGTCCTGATCGAATGGATGATCTCATCGACCGGCACACCAAGAGACCGAAGTTCTGCGGCCAGTTGTTGGTGCGCCTCCCATTGTGATCCGAGGAAATACAATTCGTGCGAGGCTGAAAAGCTGCTGGTCAAATAAACCGACATGATGCGACTGCCGTCTTTGGGGGCTTCCTCGTTCAACGCCGATCAAGCGGGTGTCCGACTCACCCCGCATCCATACAGGGCGAGCCACCGACACACCGATCAGGAGTAGACGGCCAGCACCGCACCACGGACTCGCTCGCAATCTCCTTCATTGCAGGACTCCCGTTTGGTCTCAGGCAACGGCGTGACGTAAGCGTTGGCGATGCAATCTTCATGGTCGCCGTTGAAGCTGATCGCCGGTGCCCACCCACAGCCGAATCCCGGTGCCCCAAGACTGCCCATCGTTTCACAGCCTTCGGCGAAGAGACCACAGTGATCGACGAAATCATCGAACTGGTCTCGGTCGAGCATCGCACACCACTTGCGATGCGAGCCGCTCTCCCACTGACCTTCGAGATACCCATACTCGAAGGACTCGTCGCCCTCTGTTTCATCCCACAATTTGAGATTGGGCGGGGCGCAGTCCGCCACATCTTCGGGGACATCGACATTGTAGATGACGCTGAACTTCATGGACGACTCCGGTTGATGGTGTGCTTGCCACTCTCGACTTGAGAGCAGCGACACCGATCGCTCGCACCGTGAGTGCGGCGACACCGATCAAGCGGGTGTCTCGGCAAACCCAAATCGCTTCTGATAAGCGTCCGGTTGAGGAATGTCCGAGCAGACATTGGCAAAGAACTGGAATGACGCCTGATGTTCCAATTCCCTCGACGGATCATTCGTATCGTGACTCAGCATGACGATCAGTTGGTACAGCTTCCGCAGCTTGGAAAAGTCCATGTCCATGAGCGTGTCTTTGATGTGCCGTTCGTTGAAATCACATCCCTCGAAGCTGTTGACGCTCAACCACCCGCCAGATCGGCCCTCGAAGCTGTAAGCGACATTGACCGAAGTGCCATCCCATAAGGTTTGGAAGGCATCGCTGTCAGTGAACAGATCACAGGCAGATTCCCGTGCCCAAGCCCACAGGTTGTTTTCGTTTGTCTCGGCGTGACGCTGTGTAGCCGACTTCAACCATTGTTCATCGTGCGTGTAGATTGGATCGGACTCGTACCGATTCCACAGCATGAGGAGATGCTCGAAGTCGAGATTGACGTGGTGACACTTGATGTTGAAGCACAGTGGATGCGGCTGATGGTAGCTCCGCTGATTCGTCGCATTGATGATGAACTGAACGATCTCTTGGCGGGTTCGCAACGGTGTCTTGTAGTAGTCGGGTTTCCGCATGGTTGGCCTCCGCTGGTCGGTGTGATGGCCGCTCTCACATCAAGAGCGGCAACACCGATCAAGCGGGTGTCCCTTCGACCAGTCAGGTCCGGGGCGACAATCCGCCAGAACGACAACGGTCGCCGAACGTCTGCCTATCAACCGCCATCCGCAGGTGCTCGACTCGAACATGCAGGTTGGCAAGAGCGGCATCGTTACTCGGCACGAAGGCCAGTTCGATTTGACGATTCGCTAAGGCTTGGCGGCGACGTAGCTCGGCAAGCGGAAACTTGGAGAGGCGAGCCACGCATTGTTCGATTTGATCAGGCGTCAACGTGGTCAAGTCTTGGGGTAGAGTTTCGAGACTCATCAGCGGTTTGACGTACCGCACGAATTGGGCTTCGCAGTTGCCATTCAACGTGTCGGCGTCATCTTCAAAGTGCCAATTCCACTTGCCCGAATATGGGTTGCTCGATTGGGCAGCGAACTGGCGGGTGAATGCCTTGCCCTGCTCGACATCTGCGAACCGACACATGATGGCTGAGTCCCACACACCGACGCTCAGATCTCCAATTGGAGTGGCGAGCTTCCACTCATACGTCCCTTCGTTCTGAGATGCCCCAACGGTATTGAGGAATTCGCAGACTCTTGTCTTGAAGGCCGCTCGTGCCGCCAACAGTTTCTTCGTGATTCGATGTGCCATGATTGTCGCTCCCGCTTGATGGTGTGATTGCTGTTCTCACATTGAGAGCGGCAATACAGATCAAGCGGGTGTCTGGCACGGGAGCAGGCGAACTTCGGGAATCATTCCCGAAATACCGGCACTTGAACATTCGGTCTCATGAAACCGAGGATGTGGTAGAATCGGCGATGCCACGGCGAACTGCTTCATATCCCGGCTTGGAGATGATTCATGGATGCAGACAGCACGATCACACGCTCTTCGCCCTTCATTCCAAAGGCTAGTTGTTTTGCGGCAGTGCTTTCAGTGTTGCCAGTTCTGTGGCTTTTTCTTTTTGTCAAACCTTCTGATGACGTTGGGCCTCTGGCGTTCTGCCTGAGCGTCGCTCTGGCCGTCATCGCTCTCGTTCTGGGGTTGGTGGGCCTCTTCGTGGCTCGTCCTTACGCCTACTCCATTTCAGGCGTCGTGCTTAGCGTCGTCGTCATTCTTTTCTGGGGATTTCTGCTTCTCTTGGCAATTATCGCCGCCATGATCGCTTTGCCTTAGTCGCCTAAAACGTCTGTCGTTTTCAGATGTAGATCAAGGGGGTATCCGGTCCGGGAGCAGGCGAACTTCGGGGATAAATTCCCGAAGTCATTCTTCCACTTCCTCAAACTCTGTTGGGACGACGCCTTCTTCCGGCAATTCATCGCCGAAGTAACGGCAAGGAAACGGGCAATCAGATCCTTCTGCTCCGTAGATCATGAGGTGGTCGAGGTCGAGCACCTGACCACTTCCAGAGTAGTATCGGTCATCTTCGGGATAATCAGAATTCGTGAGCAATTCGCCACGGAAAAGCATTCCGTCGTCAGCCAACGCATAGCCGACGATGAAGCGGCCACGGGGCAGGCGGAACATCAGGGCCATCGTGCCAGTCCAGAATCGTTCCACGACTTCACAGCGAGAGGCCAGCATCGGCTTGCCACACCATGTTGAGAGATGAATGTCACCATCGACGAGTTTCGTGTAGCCCGTCACATGACGACCTTGAACGGTCGCCCCCAAAGCCGAGAATTCCCGCCCCTCGTGTTCAATGATCCCGATTTCAATCTGGCCCTGACGAACGCACGTTGTCTGCATGACTCACTCCGGCTTGATGACTCCGAAGCCGTGTCGAGCAGCGTGCCCAACTGATCCGCTTCGGATGTCGTTCAAGCGGGTGTCTCAGTCAATTCGTGGCACGCATTGATTGAAAGCTCCGCAGACGTGCAGGAAGATAAGGCTCAACACGAAACCGATGTGCTGCCTCAAAAGAAAGGCGTCCTGTGAACTCTAAGCCACGAAAACGCCGTACAACTCCCCATATCATGGAGGAAGAGTCGGTCAAGCTCCTCAAAGAAGCACTTCCCGTGAATTGGGTCGTGCGAGAGTACCGCCCAGATTATGGTCTCGACTTTGCAATCGAGATATTCGAGGAAGTGCCGGAACAGAATGGCACGTTTGAAACGCTTGGCGAGCATTTCTTCATCCAATTGAAATCCGTTAGGACGTGCAAATCGCAGATCATTGTGGTTCCCGCACGGATGAATGTCGCAAAACATCCACTTTCACACCCGCCGATCAAACCAGATGCCAAGACTTTCGAGACAGGCGTGATTGCATTCCCGCTTGAAACAACCTTGCTGAATACGATTCAGGCGATGGGTGCAGCGGTAGTGGTTCATCTTGTTCTCGTTGCACTTGACGAACGGCGTGTGTTCTATGTCTGTCTATCAGACTACATTGACAAAGTGATTGTCCCGCAAGGCGATCATCTGCTCACGCAGGACACCGTAACCGTCCATATCCCAATGGGAAATGAATTGAGCCGCAGTGACGCACACGTCCAAGCATTGGACTATGTGCGGTTCTTCGCCAAACGTGCAAAGTTCTACTCGGCTTTCAACCTCTTTGCGTATCAACGCCATGAGCTTGGTTACTGTGACGATGCAGAGGAAAGGCGACGCATGGCTTCTCACTTCATCAAACTCCTCCGAGACCTCGATATTTGGAACAACAGTGGTTGGCCTATTGTAGATGATTACAGACGTTGGCTACTTCATCTGGAGTCTGTGCTACCTGCTCTTCCCGATCAGGCGTGGTTTACGAGCCACCCTTCGACTCAGTTTTTGCCAGACGCCTTTTCTCATGGAATCCCGCTTGAATTCTTGATGGACCAGAACATTGTTCAGTTCTGGGAAGGGTTGAATGTGCTTGGGAGAAACTACGAAGAGGTGTGCAGGGAATTCGCTCTACCAACGTGGTTTGAGTTGTTGCGAACATCCGAATGATATGCCTCAATACCCTAGACGATCCGACGCTTCTCCAAGCTGATCTTGCGTCCGCTTCGTGTATCTGGCTGTCGTGTTCAAGTTCTCGTGGCCGAGGATTTGAGCCAAGCTCACGAGATCGTTGGAGTTGTCGGCAAGGAATTGGTGAGCCATCGTGTGCCGCAAC